>NZMW01000001.1:600000-898689 GCA_002694685.1 Balneola sp. | reverse complement strand
GATCCAAACTTTACAACGTCATCGGAGCTTATGGCCGCTCTTCCGCAGCAAGCCGAACTGCAGCAGAATTACCCGAATCCGTTTAACCCGACTACGGTTATTCGATACGGTGTTCCTCAAAGCAGTGAAGTGCGCCTCGAAGTATTCGATATGCTTGGTCGTAAAGTGGCTACACTGGTAAACAACGAGAAACAACGGGCCGGCTGGCACCAGGTGAATTTTGATGCCTCCCGTCTAGCTTCGGGCATGTATCTATACCGCATTGTGGCCGGGCAACACGTGCAAACCCGTAAGATGTTGCTGATTAAGTAATAGAAATCGAAGTCTGAAATTCTAAGTGAATTTTGGGGTACAACTTAAAGCACTCTCTTGATTTCAGGAGAGTGCTTTTTTATGGTCAAACAAACTAAAATTCTTACCAATACAGATTCAAGATTTGTAGATAAGTTGATCTAATTCAACCAAAGGAGCTCAGGAAGCTAAAACTTATCTTCGCGTATGTAAGTAACAAGCAAGGTGGTTTATGGCCATTTCTACGGTAGAAGCAATAAGTAGAAATTGGTTATTAAAGGAGACTGCCGAAGTCATACCCACAAAGGCGTTAAAAAAAACGCTAGTCACTCATTCATCCAACAATATTCAAGATATTTTCGAGTAACAGACTATAGCTTTTGACGTTCTTTTGTACGATTGCATGAGCATACTCATTAAGCTGACTTTCTTCTACAGCTGTAAGACTTTTACCTGAATAAATGATGACAGGGATATCTTTATAATCTTCGTTTTCTTTCAACCGTTGTATTACTTCTTTTCCGTCTGCATCAGGGAGATACATATCCAGAACAATACAATCAACAGCGTGAGATTCTATGGTTGAATATGCTTCTTCGGCAGATTCGGCGGTAATGCATTGATTGATTCTGAACCCTAAAAACTCTTTAAGAGCCATGTTATGGATGCTGCTGTCATCAACTAATAAAACAGTAGCGTCAAGCTTTTTGGTCGTTTTCTTAATGGGTTTCTTTTCTTCTTCATCAGATACGGATGGCTGGGTGATTTTAACTTTCCCCTTTTTAGCTTGTTTCGCTAATGCCTCAGTACCGTTTTGCGGAATTATTAATGTGAAAGTACTCCCTGCTTCAGGTTCACTTTCAAGCGTGATGGTACCTCCAAGTATTTCTGCAATCTCTTTAGAAATCGTTAGCCCTAAACCAGTTCCGCCAAATTGCTTTTCCGTAATGCTGTCGTCAGCCTGTACATAGCTTTTGAAAATTTGACTCTGTCTGCTTTTGGGGATACCTATTCCAGTATCTGATACTTCAAAAGCGATCAACTTATCGCTGGTTCCATTTTGCAAATGCTTTAGTTCTTTGTCAGGTTCAAAAATAGTTAAGTGTACGTGACCTTCTTTCGTAAACTTAAAGGCATTGGTAATAAGGTTATTTAGAACCTGATCCAGCCTGAGTCGATCCGTCTTAATAACATCCGAAATTTTTTCATCTACAGTACACTGGAAGCTGATTTTTTTTTCACTTGCAATCGGTTTGTAGAGTTGTTCTGTGCGTTTTTGAATATCATGCGCACTGAATTCCTCTACTTTTACAGCAACATTACCTGATTCAATTTTCGATAAATCCAGTACCTCGTTAAGAAGCTCCAGCATTGTATTTCCAGACTGATAAACAGCGTCCAAATACTCTAACTGATCTGTTTCAAGATTTCCTGCACGGTTATCTTTTAGCATTTTTGTGAGAAGCAGATTGGAACTAAGAATAGTCCTCATTTCATGGCTGAGATTCGCATAAAATTCGGATTTATATTTATTGTCGAGCTCAAGTTTCTTAGTTCTATTCTGTTGTTCCTGAATAATTGAAGCGTCTTTTATTTGACGGCTTATATCAAAACTTGTGCCAAGTAGTAATTGACGATGCTCTCGCTGGGTTATTTCTAAATGAATTTTGACCGGGTAGGTAGAGCCGTCTTTCCTCTTACGGTCGAACTGAAAGGCAACCGATTTTTCTTCTCCACGGTAAAGCGGAGAAACCGTTTCAAAAACAGTCTGTACATCATAGTCAGCGATAAGATTTTTGGCTGGTAGATTCTTAACCTCATCCTCTGAGTAACCAATATTTTTAAGCAGCGTGTCATTAGCATAGACCATTTTCAAAGACATTGGATCCATCAGAAAAATCTCATTATTTCCTTTGTCCAATGCCTGAGTAAAAACCTGATTTTTTGCGGCTTTATTGAAATGATTTCGATGCCTTTTCAGAGTTCGCATTTCCTTTGTTACAACAGGTATTAAGCGATCTAAATCATTCTTTAGCACATAGTCCTGAGCCCCTGATTTGAGAGCGTTATATAAAGTACTGCTCGAAATTTCGGTACCCGTTACAATCAATGGAGTAATGATGTTTGATTTGCCAATGATCTCTATAATACCATCCAGGTTCAAATCTTCATTGTCAAGGTCGGCTATAATAAGATCCCATTTGTGAGACTTAAGAAGTACGTCGAGGTTGTTATTGTTTACTTGTGAAAAGGGGACGATGATAAACTCAGAATCAGCCAGCTTTTCTTTTAGACCTTGATTAGAATCTTGTGTTCTCTCAATAAATAAAACTGAAATAAATTCTTTCATGTTACTCTCAAATCAAAAACATAAGCACTAAATATTTTTCCACTGTAGCCATTATAAAAAAAGAATTAGACGAAAGATATGTGTGAATTTAGCCCCGTTTTACTTTTTTGTATTCATTTTATTTATTGGAACAGTATTCTTTTAGTCAGAAAAAAAAGTTATCCACATTTATTACGAGAGATGTGAATAGAATTTTTAAGGTATTGTAGTGCATGGTTTTACATCGGCATAATGAGAGTTTCTAATTATTAAAAAATCTTAATTATTAAGTTTTTTTAATAATTAAGATTTACGATCTTCTATAGTGTTAAAAAATCTTAATAAAAAGATTTAACAACTTACAGATTAGCTGTTTAAGGATGACGTTGGCCATGGGGATGGATAAGAAACTCTTCCACTATAGATAGCTCAGTTACAATATTAACTATATAGGTACATATATATGAATTTAGCTGACGGTTTAAGAAGTGTAGAAAAGAAAGAGAATCAGGTTGTTGAGGACCTTGAGTCTTTGCTTTCACAAATTTTGAAAAAGGAAAAGCAAGAGGGGAAGAATAGGTTTGACAAACTGAGAGGAGTACACAAACTACAGAAAAGTATAGTTCGGCAGAACATGCATAACGCCATGTCACCAATCAGTGCAATTTCTGGATACCTGGAATTGATTAACCTTTCCCTCTCTCATGAACCGGACGTTAAACAAATAGAACATTATAGAAAACAGATAGAAGCGGGTATTGGGCAGGTGAACAAAATACTTGAGCAGCTGATGGAAATATATAGTGATGAGTCAGATTCTATTTCTGAAGAGTCCGAAGTATTATTAGATGTTGACCTGAATTGGGTTGTTCAAGAAGTCTGTAAGCAAATGCATTGTTCGGGACCTAATATTGGGTTTAATTTTTCTGCACAGCCACTTTATGTACGCACTGATCTGTTTATGACAAAGCTGATCATTTTTAACCTGATTAGTTATGTAGCGAAGTGTTCTTCAGGCAAAGATTCTATTGAATTGAAGACCAGCAAGAGTAACAACATGGCAGTTTTTTCACTGGAGTTTGAGGCATCAGAAAAAAAAGTGAATGAGTTGACAGAGATAATGTCAATGGAAATGAATGAGGGAAGCAAGGGGATAAATTCTTTTAATGAAGGGATCTTGACAAGCCGCACTCTTGTTCAACAGATAGATGGATTTCTTGATTTTCAATCTGAAAAAGATGAAAAACCTACCATAAGCTTACACATTCCGTTTTCTTGTTCTGAAAACTAAATGGCTAAAGCTGCATGTCTAGCAGTGTTCCTTTTGCGGTAAAGTCAGAACTGCCTTGGTAAAAATTATTACGCTTCTTCAGCAGTTTATCACTCAAAATGAAATCAGAAAGTTTTTCAGGGGAGATTTCGTGACTGTCTGATTTTACATATTCTGATCCAGAGCTCTGCGATATAAAAGAAACTCTCTTGCCGAAAAAGTCAGAAGAAAAATCCTTGGAAGAAGAGGGTTGGGTCTCATGCTTATCTTTAATCGAATAGTCAACTTCTTCATAAGAAGCAGTTTCAGCTGACTGATCTTTAACATTTGTCCCTAAATCTCTGTACGTCAAATATGCTTCTACAAGCCGAAAGCCATATGAAGTTTTGACTTCGGAATGCACAAATGACTGAAATGTGCTATTAATACCCATTAGATTACTTTAGACCCAAAACCTATACCATTTTATTTCATTGAATATATATAAATAAGAGAGTAGCCGAATGACTATTAGAAAACCCTAACTTTTTCTGATGTCAGTTGGAGTGACTTAGCCTTTCTATACGAAAACTCTACATCCCGCCAGTCAGTGTAGAAAAATATTAACCTTTTCTCTTAAGGAAATTCTCAAACACCCGATAACACGGAGAGTAGTGTTCTCAGATTCAGGTCTGTTGAATTCCAAAACTAGAAAACACTGAACAATACAGGTTAATTCTGGTTTCTGTAAAAGGCAGAAACTGGTTTATAGGAGCGAAAAATGAGTAAAATTAAGGCACTTGTTGTAGATGATTCAAAAATAATGAGGAGTCAGGTTAAACGGGCTCTTGATCAACTTCTAATAGCTGATTTTGAGTATGTGGAAGCTATGGATGGTGAAGATGCTCTGGAAAAGTTTGACGATGAAATCGAGATGCTTTTTGTGGATTGGAATATGCCCAAAATGACCGGGGTAGAGCTGGCAAGAGCAATCAGGGATAAAGGCTATGCCGATATTCCGATAATTATGGTTACCGCTGAAAAGTCCATGGGTAAAGTGGATAAAGCCCTGAATGAAGGCGG
The DNA here is from genome assembly GCA_002694685.1 of Balneola sp. NCBI lineage: Bacteria > Pseudomonadati > Balneolota > Balneolia > Balneolales > Balneolaceae > Balneola > Balneola sp. The sequence continues at coordinate 893,737 of NZMW01000001.1, read as the reverse complement.
TGCGAATGAGTATATCACCAAGCCTTTTACAGCTGATAAAATGTCGAAAGCCATTAGCAGGTATATCGACGATGAAGGAAATGTTATTAAAGAAGAAGCAGAAGAAGAGAAGAAGAGTTTCTTCAGCAGCATTCTAAACGCTTAAGGAGAAACCATGATTGCAGAAACACTTAAGAAAGCGGATAAAATACCCGGTGAAATCGTCAAGATTGTTGAAGAATCGGTAATCAACACTTTTACCTCAATTTGTGGTGCAGAACCTAGCTGCATCGAGCTTGAGGATGAAAGTGGTCCACTAAACGGGATTATTGGAAATATCGCCGTTTTTAATTCTGATCATACTTTTTCTTTAATGATCGCTATCCCCAAAGAAACAGCCCTTAATATTTCAGAAGCTTTTCTGGGAATGGAACTGGCTTTTGAGAGCCATGATATGGGAGACTTGATTGCAGAAATCGCCAATATCCTGGCTGGTGAAGTAGCAGCAAATGTTGAGAAAGTTGGATTTCGGGGACAGTCATCCCTACCCACAGCAACACGTGGCAGCGACTTGACTCTTTTTATGCCCAATAAACCCCCTTCAGCAAAAATGAAATTTTCAAGTGCCTGTGGCGAATTTATGCTGAACATGGCACTAAGTGAATCCAGATAACGAATAGAACCATGAGCAACAAAGACCAACTTATCAAAGACCTTGAATCGATTATTAAGCTTCTTGCTGATGTTTGGCCTGCCGACCGTGAAAACGTGGCTCTGGCGGGTGCAAAGTTTGAAGAAGTAACTAATAACGTAGAGAATAACTTTGGTCAGTTTCAGAAACTGATTGACTTGTCCTGGCAGGGTATCAAGCATCTTTACGAAAAAGATGACTTTTTTATGATGGTGAAGTCTGCAACCATGCAGGCTATTAATACCATTCGTGAATATGTTATCGAAGATGGAGACATCAAGGTCGAAGAGTTTGAAAAAGCGTACGATGAGTTAGAGAAGTCTTTGAAAGGTGGTTCTGAATCTGCAGATACTGTTATTGAATTGGATGAGGAGAAGCAGGAAGAACTAAAAAAGAACGGGGAAGCGAAAAAGGCGGAGACGAAGAAGACTAAAACTGAAGAGGAATATTCGCTGAATGATTTAGCCGAATTCTTGATCGTACTGGATGAAGCTTCTGTGAATGGTAAAGATCTGCAAAAGCTTGATGCTATAGTATCCTATATCGTTAAACATTACGAGAGTGCTATTTCTGCTCCACTAAAGGAAGCAATGGCGGCTGTGGAAGCTAGCAATGGTGCTGAGGGCTGGCTAAAAATTGTATCCGATAAAACGGAAGAAGCTATCGAAATTGAGTCTCGGGAAGACTGGGATAATTCTGAAGAGGGCGTATCAGAAGAAGTTGAAAATGAAGCACAGGAAGAGATTGAGGAAAGCAATGATGAACCTGAGCTCTCAAAGGAAGTCTTTTATATCCCTGAAGATATAGAAATTGCGCTGGTTGGGGAGTTTATCACCGAGTGTTCTGAACTTATCGAAATGGCTGAAGGAGCTCTTCTCGACCTGGAGGAAAAACCAAGTGATGAAGAATTAATCAATACTGTTTTCCGTGCTTTTCATACCATTAAGGGTACTTCTGCATTTATGGGTCTCGATCCAATTTCGGAGTTTACCCATTTTGTTGAAACTCTGTTGAGTATGGTTCGTGATGGCGAACTGCCTTTTGATCGCGCATGTGCCGATATAAATTTTGAGTCGATAGACATCCTAAACCAAATGCTGGACGTGGTTGAATCGGCTGAAGGAGGAGATCCATTACATAAACCTGTACAGTACAATGGCATGATAAAAGTTCTGCATGCTATTTCTGAAGATGGAATAGAGCCAGCTAAAGCTCTGGAGAAGGTGCGGGGAGACGCGGCTGCAAACGGTCCAAAAACAAGTTCCGTACAGCCAGTTGTATCCGAGACAGATAATGTAGAAGATGAAAATGCAGTTGTCGAAAAGATAAGCAGTAAATCTGAGTCTGAGTCCTCAGTGCGCGTAAGTGTAAACCGACTAGATCGCCTAATTGATATGGTGGGAGAGCTTGTAATTGCTCATTCCGTAGTTGCTCAGGACAAAGCCATTCCTAAAGATTCTGATCTTCAGAAGAAAGTAAATCACGCTACAAAAATATTACGCGAGCTTCAGGATACAAGTTTGACCCTGCGAATGGTTCCGTTGAAAGCGACCTTCCACAAGATGAACCGACTGGTTAGAGATTTGTCAAGAAAAGCTGGAAAGCAGGTGAAATTTTCCACTTTCGGGGAAGACACAGAGATTGACCGGAATATGGTGGATGTAATTAATGAACCGCTCATTCACATGCTTAGAAATTCACTGGATCATGGTATTGAAGAGCCGGAACAGCGAACAAAGAACGGGAAAGACGCTACGGCAAACATCTCACTTTCAGCTTCTCAGGAAGGTGGAAAAGTGGTTATCGAAATTAAGGATGACGGTCGAGGTATCAATAAAGATAAGATCCTTAAAAAGGCTATCGAGAAAGGATTGGTAGATCCGGAGAAAAAGCTGTCAGAAAAAGAAATCTATAGCTTAATCTTTCTGCCGGGCTTTTCTTCCGCAGAGAAAGTTACTGATTTATCAGGTCGTGGTGTTGGAATGGATGTGGTTCGCCGATCCATTGAGCAGCTGCAGGGTAAGGTAGATGTTGAGTCGGTATTGGGTGAAGGGACAACCATCACCATAGAGCTGCCATTTACACTGGCCATAACTGACGGAATGTTGGTTCGGGTAGGAACGCAACGTTTCATCGTGCCGACCATCAATATAGACATGACTTTTCGTGCAGAGGAGCAAGACTTGTTCACTATGATGGGAGATTCAGAACAAGTCAATTTCAGGGGACACTCGGTTCCTGTAATCCGTTTGCATAAACAATTTGAGATTAATGGTGCTAAAGAAAGTCTGCTCGAAGGCACGTTGATGGTCATAAAAAATAACAATCGTCGGTATGCACTTTTAGTGGATGAAGTAATTGGTCAGCAGCAATTGGTGGGTAAATCCATACATATGCTTACTAAAATGTCTCATATATCGGGTGGTGCTATTCTTGGAGATGGAAGGGTAGGATTGATCCTTGATACTTCTGCACTAATGGATTCGGCCGCATAAAAGGGAAATATAGTAATGAAAGCATTCGCCCAGTTATCTAATTCAGTATCAACACCAAAGCTCACGATGGCTGATTTCCACCGAGTGCAGGAAATTATTTACGACTATTGTGGAATTTCGATAAATGAGGGAAAGGAAGCCTTGGTGCAAAGCCGGCTGATGAGGCGAATGCGGAAACTGGGGATCGGAAATTTTTCTCAATATCTAGACTTTATACAAAGGCCTGAATCAGGAGCTGAGTTTCTTTCTTTTGTGGATGTTTTGACCACGAATAAAACCAGCTTTTTTAGAGAATCACAGCATTTTGATTTTATCAATAAAGTGGTCATGCCTAAAATGGCAGGTCGCAATATAAAGTGGTGGTCTGCTGGCTGTTCAAGTGGTGAAGAACCCATAACTACAGCAATAACGATGTTAGAAGCGAAGCATAAGTCACCATGGTCTTCTGCAAAAATACTAGCTACCGATCTTTCGCAGGAAGTGCTTCATATTGCAAAAAATGGTGTATATCCAGGCTCGCGGATGAATGATATTCCGAATAGGCTTCAAGAAAAGTATTTCGGAGAAATAGAAAGGGATCAGTATCAGGTATCGCCTGAGGTTATGAATATGATCACCTATGGCCGGTTAAATCTACTTGCTGACTGGCCATTGAAAGGAAACTTTCAAGTGATCATGTGTAGGAATGTTATGATCTATTTTAACCGTGAGACCCAGCAAAAGGTAGTGGATAAATTTTACGACCAACTGGAGCCAGGCGGTTATCTATTCTTAGGACATTCAGAAAGTGTTTCCTCAAACAACAAAGGTTTCAAGAACATGGCCCCGGCTGTGTACCAAAAAATATGAGCACTAAATGAGAAAAGTAGTTGGCGTTAGCGACTTAAAGGTTTCAGAGAACGTGGGTGAAGTAATAATTACCTATGCACTTGGGAGTTGTCTCGGAATTACCGCTTATGATCCTGTAGCCCGGGTAGGGGGTATGGTACACGTGATGTTGCCCCTGGCAAAAGCAGATCCGGAGAAAGCTAAAACAAAACCGGCAATGTATGTGGATACTGGTTTGGCGTTACTTCTTAATGAGGTGTATAACCTCGGCGCCCAAAAGAAGAATCTTGAAATAACGGTAGCCGGCGGGTCAAGTATGAAGAAGAACGAAGAGGAGGACTATTTCAAAATTGGGAAGAGAAATTTTACCGTTTTAAGAAAGTTGCTCTGGAAAAATGGGTTTATCATCGCTAATCAATCTGTGGGAGGGGCTATTTCAAGAACTATGACACTTTCCATAGCCGATGGATTGGTAGAGATCAATAAGCAACCTATAAATAAGGCAAACCGCCCAGAAGGTGTACAGCTTAGCGGATCCTACAGACAAACAGCAACAGTATAGGAGAGTTGATATGAAAATAAATATCCTGATTGTAGATGATTGCCCCGTGATGCGGATGGTCATAAAACGAGCCATAAACCTTTGTGACTTTGACATAGGCGAAATTGAAGAAGCTGAAAATGGAAAAGAGGCTTTAAGAAAAATTGAAAAGAACACATTCAGTTTAGTCATTCTGGATTTAAACATGCCTGTGATGACAGGATCCGAGGTGTTGGCTCACATAAAGCTAAACCCGAGTATTAAGCGTATGCCAATACTTACTGTATCTGCAGAGAGCAATGGACCCCGTGTAGATATTGTGTCTGATCTAAGCTCAGACTTTTTACACAAGCCATTTTCGGTAGAAGCTTTACGAGACAAAATGCTAAAGTTATTAAAGAAAGATTCGATAACTATATCAGAAACAGGCTCGCAGTTAGTAATTAATAGTTATCTGTAAGCATTAAAAAATTGGTAACGCCGTAATGGAACATTCTTTTAAAAACATATTAGTGGTTGAGGCTAACCCAGCCGAGCGAATTAATACGATGGTGATGCTGAATAGAATTGAAACTGATATTCATGCCATCTACGAAGCTGAGCATGGAATTGAAGCCATTGACAAGCTGACTAGGTTCCCAATTGATTTAATTATAACCGGTATTGATATGCCGGTAATGAATGGCAAGGAAATGATAAATATCCTTCACAATCATTCGAAATATAGAAATATACCCGTCATCGTTATCACTGCCCTGAGTGATGAGCATCTGCGGAATATGGTGACATTTTTGGGCCACGGGTATATTCAAAAACCATTAAACAGGGATGCTTTAGAAGCAAAAATTTCCAACCTATACGGGGAAAATAATGAGTACTACTTATTCGGATAAAATCCACCAAATTGCAGTGAACACCTTTGAAATTACATGCTATATGTTCCCTCTGGAAGAATGGGAACTGGAGGATGGTGATTCTCTGGACAAGCCTGACGGTACTTCAAGATCGGTAGTTCATTTTGATGGAGCAGCCAAAGGCGGTATGGTCATTGATGCTTCCGGACATTTGATAGAGGCCATAGCCGCAAACATGCTTGGCGTTGACGCTGCATCCAAAGAAGAGAAAGAGGGTGCACTTTGTGAAATTGCCAATATTATTTGTGGGAATACAGTGCCTCTTTTTGCCAAAGATAATAACATCTGCTACATACGTCCGCCCCGGATGGCCAGTAAAGATGAAGATCTGGAGTCCACATTCAAGAACATGCGTCACGAAAAGTTGCAGGTACTCCTGGATGAAGGTGTTGCAGACATTTCTATTTATTATGATCCTGAGGAAGCATCATGATTAAAGTATTGATTGTTGATGATTCAGCCCTGGTTCGAAAACTGTTGACGGAAGAACTCAACAAGCAGAAAGATATTGAAGTGGTTGGTACAGCCATGGACCCATACATTGCCAGAGAAAAAATTATACAATTAAAGCCCGATGTACTCACTTTAGATCTCGAAATGCCCAGGATGGATGGACTTTCATTTCTATCTAAGTTAATGAAGCATTTTCCAATGCCTGTGGTTGTGGTAAGTTCACTAACGCCAAAGAACAGTACGAATGCACTTAATGCTTTAACATTAGGAGCAGTAGATGTAATCTGTAAACCGGGTTCAGCATATTCCACTCAAAATATATCAGAAGATATTGTGAAGGCGGTTCGTACTGCATCGGTGGCTTCCTTCAAAAACCATGAATATAAACCCGTTAATTTATCGGCTTCTAAAGAGACAAAAGGAGCCCATAAACAACGAAATGGTCTTCTTCATACCACCAACAAACTTATTGCAATAGGAGCCTCGACAGGAGGAACACGTGCACTGGAAGCTGTATTAACAGAGCTGCCTGAAAACCTGCCTGGCATTGTGATTGTACAGCATATGCCACCGGTGTTCACCAAAAGTTTTGCAGAAAGGTTGAATACCATTTGTCGATTGAGGGTTAGAGAAGCTGAAGACGGAGACTTGATTCAATCAGGACAGGCTTTAATAGCTCCCGGAAACTATCACTTGCTGGTTGAAAAAAGTGGGGCCAAATATTATACCCGAATTAAGCAAGGCCCACCCGTTCATCATCAGCGTCCAAGTGTCGATGTTATGTTCAATTCTGTAGCACGAGCAGCCGGGTTGAATGCCATGGGTGTAATATTAACGGGCATGGGAGCCGATGGAGCAAAAGGCATGCTCGCAATGCGTGAAGAAGGTTCATACACAATAGCACAGGATGAAGCGACCTCTGTAGTTTATGGAATGCCCAAAGAAGCAGCGAAACTGGGAGCGGCTGAAGATATACTTCCATTGCAGAGTATTTCAAACTCCATCATTCGTCATATGAAACAAAAAATAACACAACCCATTTCCTGAGGGACTTACAATGGCTATTAATATTCTTATTGTAGATGACAGCGCTGTAATGCGCAGCATGATCAAAAAAACCATCATGAATACCGGTGTCGAAATTGGTGAAGTTCATGAAGCGAGCAATGGTAAAGAGGGGCTCGAAGTTGTAGAAGATAACTGGCTTGACCTGCTTTTTATAGATGTGAACATGCCGGTTATGGACGGAATGGAAATGCTCGATCATATCCGAAAAAATCCAATCACTATGGATATGCCTGTACTTATTGTATCCACCGAAAGTAACAATGAGCGAATAAAAATTATTGACCAACAGTATGCCGGTTTTGTTCATAAACCGTTTACCCCTGAAGTACTGAGGGAGAAAATATTGTCGGTGCTTGCTGTAGCCCATTAAGGTAATGCCACCAGCTTCAATGTGAAGATTGTGTGAATTTTAAGTAATTGTTTTTTTTATTTTTATTTAAAAAATCGCTTAACTTTTCACTTCTTTTTTCCGATAACCTGTCTACACCAAGGCGGGTTTTTTTTTAGCCTAAAATCTAATATCAGTATTAGATTAATAGATTAAAGCTTGTCTTAAATAATCACATAAAAATACACTACTACTAACTGTCATAAGGGTTTCAAAATCAGCTTCTGTTTTATGCCGAATTATTGATTCACTGAGTGATAAACAAACTTGCAAATAGGTGAGACTATGAAGACAATGAATCAGCCTCCTGTAAACGGAAATAATAAAAAATGGACCATTGGTAAAAAGCTTACTACAGCTTTTACAAGTATAACACTCATAGCGTTAATACTTGGAGCATTGGCAGAATTTGGAGCAATTTCAAATCAGAAGTCAATTAACGCAATAGGTATTGTGAGACTTCCAAGTATCCAGGCTTTACAGGATATGAACTTAGCGATGGCTGAAATTAGAAGTAAAGAAGAGGCTCTTCAAAATGAAGCATTGTCAGTCCAGGATCGAAAAGAAGCGGTTGAAAGTGTTGACAATTATTGGAAACTGCTTCGTGAAGCTAAAGGTGTATACGAACCATTACCACAAACGGAACAAGAAGCTATTGACTGGAAGAGTTTTTTGCGTTCCTATGAGGAATGGATTGAAGATCAAGATCAGTACATGGTGCTGTCTAAACAATACCTTCAGGCAGACGCTGGCGAACATGAACGTATATTAGCAAGTTTACGAACTCAGTTTTTGAACCATAACCTGGAGTCGTACCGGGTTGCAAAAGAACAGCTACAAGGGTTAGTAGACCTTAATAAGAGAATTGCCGATACGGAAGTTGAGGAAGCAATAGCTGAGAATAACACTATAAGTATGTTGAGTATTATCGGCTTGGTTTTAGGAGTTATTATCGCTGGTTTGTTGAGTTATTTTATGACTCGCTCAATCAATAAATCTCTCCAAAACATCATCCAGCGGTTAAACAGTGGTTCTGAACAAGTAAATGCTTCTTCGGTACAGCTATCCGGAGCAAGTCAGGAACTTGCTGAAAGTGCCAGTGAGCAGGCAGCGAGTGTTCAGGAAACAACCTCTTCTCTTGAGGAAATGTCCTCCCAAATAAAATTAAATGCCGAAAATTCTGCTGAGGTAGAAGTGGCGATGGACGAATCTAAGCCTTTAGTTGAAAATGGAGTAGACGCCATGAAACGGATGACCAAAGCGATGAAGGAAATCAGCGAATCATCTAAAGAGACGTCTAAGATTATTAAAACGATTGATGATATTGCCTTCCAGACAAACCTGTTGGCTTTGAACGCGGCCGTGGAGGCAGCCCGAGCCGGGGAAGCCGGTAAAGGATTTGCAGTAGTTGCCGAGGAAGTTCGAAAACTGGCACAACGGAGTGCCGAAGCTGCCCAAAATACCTCTGAACTTATTCAAAAGTCACAAGTCAGTTCTGATCGCGGAAATCAGGTTTCAGCAGAAGTATCGGAAAACCTTGAGCGCATCGAAGAAAGCATTAATAATGTAAGTACGTTGATAGTAGAAATTTCAGCTGCATCGAAGGAACAGGCTGTAGGTATCCAGCAGATGAGTTCGGTGATGACTGAAATGGACAATGTAGTTCAGACAAATGCATCCTCTTCTGAAGAATCCGCCAGTGCAGCTGAGGAGCTTTCTTCACAAGCCGGCGAATTAAAGTATATTGTGAACGAGCTGGTAGAGATGGTTGGCGGGAGTCAATCGGATTCCTCATATGGAAGTGAAATACTCAAGGAAATTAGTAGTCAAGTTTCCTGGGGTATGAAAAAGAATAATTTGGAGAAACCGTCTTATAACGGAAATGGCCATAGTCACTCAGCACCAAAAGTAAAACCGAAGCAAAATGGTCATCAGCCAGAAGCAGTGAATGGCTTTGCCTATCATGATGATGACTTTAGTGATTTCTAAAGCAATCATTTATTCACAAAAAGCAGTGTGTGATATCGCACACTGCTTTTCTTATGGAATAAGTGATCGGAAAGAGTACTGTTTTTAGTTGGACTGGAAGATTTTCTTAACAAATTATAATTCTTGGTTAAGAAAAAAGAAAAGCCGCCGATAATATTATCAAATCGGCCTGAATGTGCTCGGGTTACCACAAGTAGAATAAAAAAACAGGAAATTCCAATGATCAATAAGACAATTCAAATTCTATATGTAGCTATCGTATTTGTAGCTCTTTCTTTCACTCAGGCATTAGCTAACGGTGAGAATATAATGGTTACAGCAGATTCAACAATTATATATGATATAGTAGATGAGATGCCGGAAATTGAAGGTGGTGTACAGGAAATTTATAAACACATTGATTACCCTCGGGGCGCTATGTCGGCCAAAGTACAAGGCAGGGTGTTTATAAAATTTGTTGTAGATGAAAATGGGGAAATAAAAGACCCTAAAATTATAAAAGATATTGGTGCGGGCTGTGGAGATGCAGCTGTGAAGGGCCTCAAAAAAGTGAAATTTTCCCCTGGAAAACTCAATGGAAAAGCGGTTAAGGTGTACTATACTTTACCGATAAACTTTCAGATTACTGAATAAAAATTCTTTTGACTAAGACATAACATCCCTAATAAATGGCCAAGGGCATTACTCTGATAAGGGTAATGCCTTTTTTTATTGCCTCAGAATATATGAGTATACGCTTCACCAGTAAGTCTGATCTCCTTATCCCAACTTGCATAAAAGCGCATTGAAACAGCTGTCAATAATTTGTGAAAATGGTGATTAAAAGTGCTTAAGAAATATTCCAATCAACCGATAAGTAAGTATCAACAATAACAACAGCCCTTTTCTGGCAATTGTGTTTTATGGTAATTGATTTACCATGAGAAAGATTCTAACTGCCCAAAAGGAAGCAAAAACTAAGATCAAAATGGAAGATACACTAGTTAAAGAAAAAGAGACCGAAGAGAACGGTCATGTGATAGCTGGCGGAAAATTTCTCAGCTTCTTTTTAGGCAAAGAGGAATACGCTATAGAAATATTGAAAGTTCAGGAAATAATAGGGCTTATGCCTATTACACCTGTCCCTAAAATGCCTGCTTATATACGGGGTGTTTTGAATTTGAGAGGTAAAATTGTGCCTGTAATGAATCTGCGTTCACGATTTGAATTACCTCTGGTTGAGGATACTGATGAGACCTGTGTAATAGTAGTACAGGAAGAAGATTATTTAATGGGTGTACTGGTCGATAAGGTGTCTGAAGTAGCTGACATCAAAGATGACCAGATTGAAGAAGTACCGTCATTTGGAGTAAAAGGAAAAAGTGAATATCTGGCCGGGATTGGCAAAATAAAAGAGTCTGTCAAAATGATCGTGGATATCCACAAAGTACTTTTTGATGTACCTGAAGAAGTTTTGGAAGCTAACGAACCCGCCGCGTAGCGCATAATCAAATTAAAAATTAAGGAAACAATAAAATGTCACAGATAAAAAATTACGCAAATAACATATTTCCCGGGAATGGGAATTCTGTTGGAAGTCAATGGGCAATAAGTAAAAGAATTGCTTTTTTGACAGGTTCAGCGGCTATAGTAACCTTGATACTAGGTGCGATCTCGATTTTTTCATTAAGTAAAATCAATGAGAATACGACCGCTATTTCAGAAGTCTACTTTAATGAGTGGGGAACGGCTGCTGCTTTTGAGACAGCTATTCGGAAAGCAGGTTACGAGCACCTTCAGTTTAACAAAAGTAATGACATTGCTTATATGGAGGCTGCGTTATCCCGGTTCGATAAAATATACAATGAGTACAATGAATTTGAGGAATATGCATCGGCATATGATTTACCGGTACTTGAAGAACAGATGCCTGGCCTTAAAGAACTCATAGAAGGCTATGAGCAGAATTTGAAAGATTATAGCGAAGCAACCTTAGCGCTGAATAGTAATACTGATCCAGCTGAACTTACGAAGGTAAGTAACAACCTATTTAGGTCTGAAAATGCTGCTAATGAAGCATATACCGAGTTGCTATCCCGATCTATTGAAATTAATGAAGCCGCTGAGAATGGTGCCCGTGAACTGGCTGACCAAACCATGGTAACAGTTGGTCGCTTTATGTGGATTATTAGTGTAGTAGCTATTGTTTCGGTAATTGGTGCATTGATCTTCGGGTTTCTTGTTGGTCGCTCAATTAGTACTGCACTTAAGAGTATTATTGATCGCTTAAAAAGCGGCTCTGACCAGGTTAACGCTTCTTCAAATCAGCTATCAGGTGCTAGCCAGCAGTTGGCCGAAAGTGCCAGTGAACAAGCGGCGAGTCTGCAGGAAACGACCTCTTCTCTTGAAGAAATGGCATCTCAGATTAAACAAACTGATGAGAACTCAAGCCAGGCAGAGATGGCCATGCAAGAGTCGAAGCCTTTGGTTGAAAATGGGGTTCGTGCTATGGAGCGTATGACCAAAGCGATGAATGAAATTAAAGATTCTTCGCAGGAAACATCGAAAATCATAAACACCATTGATGACATTGCATTCCAAACTAACCTATTGGCCCTGAATGCAGCGGTAGAAGCAGCCCGTGCCGGAGAGGCTGGGAAAGGGTTTGCTGTAGTAGCTGAGGAAGTACGAAACCTGGCTCAGCGTAGTGCAGAAGCAGCTCAAAACACCTCGGAGCTCATTCAGAAATCTCAGGCTAGCTCTGATCGTGGGTCTAGTGTGGCGGAAGAAGTGTCAGAAAATCTGAAAGAGATAGAGAAGAGTATTGCAAGTGTAAGCACATTGGTTGTCGAGATCTCAGCCGCTTCTAAAGAACAGGCGGTGGGTATTGAGCAAATGACTTCCGTGATGAGTGAAATGGATAATGTTGTACAAAGCAATGCGTCTTCATCAGAAGAGTCGGCTAGTGCAGCAGAAGAACTTTCTTCACAGTCCAGCGAGCTGAATAATATTATTGGAGAATTGGTTGCTTTAGTGGGGGGCGGAAGCTCAGCCAGTATCGGCAATGGATCCTTTATTCAAAATGGGAATAGCCGCTATGATGTAACAGAAGCTTTTAAATCCAGTTTTGTAAATGGTAACGGTAATGGAAGCCATCATAGCCAGAATGGAAATGGTAAAAGCAGCCACTCCAGAGTAAATGGAAGTAACGGAACAAATGGACATTCAGTCAAAAATGGTTCCTCAAAAAGAGTTGAAGCTCATGAATTGATTCCGTTTGAGGATGATGACTTCAGTGACTTCTAATCAACACACACAAATATGACTTGAACTTATAGGGGATCCAATAACTGGATCCTCTATTCAAGTACAAATAAAGAGGTCGATATGGAACGTATTCCAACAGATTTAGAAATACTTGAGGATATCTATTACAGATACTATGAAGAGTATAAAAAGTATGCGAAAGATGAACCTGATAGGATAGCACGCATTCGAGTTCCTGTGAATGTTAAGGAAATTGCTGAAGCATGCGGTGTTGAAGAAGACCTAATTTTTGGCCGGATGTTCTATCACTTCAATAAAAAGTACAGCTATAAAGATGAAAGAGGAGACATCATCACTTTCTTTATGTCTGACAAGTTTGAAGGATTGAGTGTGAATTATCCGCTTGTTTCATCAGTGATTGCCGACTTAAGCCTGGAGAGAAAAAGAATGATGCTATTCGTAACACTATCAGCAGTTGCAGTGCTACTGTCTGTAGTTTCGATTGGTATCGCCTTATTCCTTTAAACGATTTAGTAAAAAAGCAGTTTCTAACACAATACCAAGAAGGCTATGAAGATTAACATACTGATTGTTGAAGATGACCCTGCAATGCGTGTTATCCTTAGAAGTACCGTTAAAAATGCAGGACTTGAAATCGAAATTGGTGAAATATTTGAGGCTGAGAATGGCGATGAAGGCCTCAAAGTTCTGGAGAAGGAAAAAATAGGCCTTATGTTGGTCGATATTTATATGCCGGTAATGGATGGTTTGGAAATGCTGGATTATGCACGAGATAATCCGGATTGGTCTCATATACCGGCAATAGTTGTTTCATCAGAAAACAACGAAGATCGCATTGATGCTATTCTAAGACAAGGTATGGGGTTTGTTCACAAGCCTCTTACGCATTTGCTGCTAAAGGATAGGATCAAGGAGATGATTCAAAAGAAAATGATAAAAGAAGATTAAGGCTGGAAACTATTACCTGAATTGGCTTAAGTATGTACCCAGTATTATTACAGGCATGTATGAAAAGGGTATTTAATGAAATGATTATTCAGATACTTAAAGTCGCAACGTAGAGGAGTAAAGATTGTGAAAAATTCTTCGCCCAAAAAAAAGTCGCTTAAAGAACCAGGCCCTGTGTTCGAATTAAACTGGGATACAAAAGAGTCTCGAGATGCGAACCTGAAATTCATTTGCGGTAAGCTAAATGAAAATGTGGTTAGCAATACCGATCAGAATTCAGAAGAACCCGAGAACCAAAATGCAATAAGCGAGGGTGCCCACAAATCTGATACGGATAATATTCCCAAAAATGTGAACTATCTTTATCCTCATCCAAGCAATAAACTTAAAACGAAGCAGCACAGTAAAGAGTCCAAAAAAGGGCTTGATGGTATTAATAAAAGTATTGAGTACAGCTTTAGTTCGCCGTCTGGTTTGGAACAGGTCGGTGACCCTTACAAGAAATTCATAAAAGCTGTAGAGCTTAGTCCATCCATCGTGTTGATCGTGGATCGGCAGGGAATCATTGAATTTGCCAATACTAAATTTCTGGAAACCTCAGGTTATCTGTTAAACGAGGTTGTTGGAAAAGGGCTGGAATTATTTAAATCTGATTATTCCACCATCAATAAGTATAAAGAACTCCGTGATGCTGTTTTTAAAGGGGATAAGTGGGAGGGAGAACTGGTCAATAAAAAGAGAGACGGCGAATCGTTTATCTTTTCAGCATCTGTAAGTCCAGTAGAAAACGACTTTGGTTTTATCACAAACTTTGTAATTCTGGGTCAAGATGTAACTCCTTTTCGCGAAACGGAAATGAAGCTTAAATCTGCAGTTGAAGAGAAGACGGTATTATTATCTGAACTGCATCATCGTGTTAAAAATAACCTGGCTATTATCTCCGGGCTGATTCAGTTACAGGCATTTAACGAGCCTGACGAGGCCGTACAATCAAAGCTACTATCAAGTGTGGGCCGGGTTCAAACGATGGCTTCTATGCATGAACTGTTGTACGAGTCTGGAAGCTTTTCGAAAGTAGATTTTGGGCAAAACGTTGCGAAGATTGTCAACTCAATTGGCAAAATGTATTACGAAAAGAATAAGCAGATTACGGTAAATATGGATATTGAGCCCGTTAAGCTTAATATTAATCAAGCTCACCCATGCTCACTCATTTTAAATGAGGTGATTACAAATGCTTATAAGCATGCTTTCAACTCCATTGAGAAATCTGGAAGTGGAAAAATACATATTCAGATTTATACCCAAAAGAAGAGCATTTATATTTCGATTGTAGATAACGGGATTGGTTTACCCTGGGATCTAAAAGCAGATATCGAAAAGCAATCACTTCATCTTGGAAGTACATTGCTAAATACATTGGTAAGTCAGCTCAATGGATCTTACCAATACACTTCTGATAAATACGGAACAACCTTTACGTTAAATTTCAGCAGAGAAGACATTAGAGGAGCCGCAAACGCCGCTTTCGTATAACCAATCGTAAAGCAGTTGCTGGCTGGAAGATCATACAAACTAAGCTGATAATTGGATGCCAATTGTCAATATGTTAAGATCTTAAACACTTAAACACTTAAACACATGTATTGCCATCCGTGTTTTGAAGTTGAGCTGCCATTAAAACTCATCCATGTTCAACTTATATCAGAAAAAAGAAACTGAGGTTAGTCAGTTCCTTATGAAAGTGTGGGGTCAGAATTAGCTGAAGAATTACACGTTAATATCTTCAATTAAGTTTTGAAGCCTTTCTTTATAAACCGTGTACATGGTACCGGTATTTTTGTTATCGCTTACAACTTCATTGAGTTCTTTAAGGTGAGATTCAGCCGTTTCAATTTCCTGGACAAGATCCTGGAAAGTAGTTGAGAATGATTTCGCGTCATCGTTCATGCGTGCGACTTCTACCTTGCCAGTGATATGAATGAATCGAAGTACCAGCAGGAACCGCTCTATTTCTTTAACACCGTTTAGAAGCTCACGCAAATAAGCAGGCACTTTGCCAATGCCATCATGAATACTATCGAGGCGAGGAATGAAAGCATCATATAAAAGATCAGTAACTTTATCAGAGTTTATAAGCGACAGGTCTTTCTCGAGTTTTCGTTCTTCTAACTCTAACAGAAAATCAATGGTCATTTCTACCTGTAATTTTGCAGATATGATATCAAAATTGAGGCTTCCAATCAGAGCACTTAGCTCGTGAATATTCTGTTTCATATTGATGAGTCGTTTTTCCCCATCAACGGATTGCTCTCCCATCTTTTCAGCTACCACAGACAGGGATAAATCTTCCTGATCCAGCTTTGAAGATCCAATCTGAGCATTCAAAGAAAGCAGCATAATGGATCGGGCAAGTTTTAAGATATAATTAGAATGACCAACTAATGAGTTATGAATATTTTTGAGGTTTTCTAACGATAAAACCAGCTCATTCAACAATCGCTCTACTTTTACCAACACAGGAGGGATGACGTTCTTATCAAGATTATTATGAGTAGAAACAGAATTCTTATTTAAAGTCTCTTCACGGTTGGTCATTTCACTTTGAAGAGCATTCCACATAAACTCTTCGTAGTCATCAAAGCCTTCTTCTTGTAAAAGATTAAGTAAGTAGGCCTGAGCTTCATGCATGGCTAATTTCTTGTCACCCGAATCGCGCTCTTTTTTCTTCTCAAACTGAAGTGTTTTGGCATAACAATCTTTGACCTTTTCAAACAATTCACTGCCGGGTTTTAGCCTC
Organism: Balneola sp.; assembly: GCA_002694685.1. Classification (NCBI taxonomy): domain Bacteria; kingdom Pseudomonadati; phylum Balneolota; class Balneolia; order Balneolales; family Balneolaceae; genus Balneola; species Balneola sp. The sequence continues at coordinate 877,376 of NZMW01000001.1, read as the reverse complement.
ACAGACAGATACCCGCTTTCACAAGGAAATGCTAAAGCCATTACCCAGTAATAGGAGCCATCTTTAGCCATATTCTTTACATAGGCAGCAACGGGTTTGTTGGCTTTCAGAAAATCCCAAAAAATATTAAAGACAGCACGCGGCATATCAGGATGCCGTACCAACTTATGCAGTTGGCCAATCACATCTTCTTGCTCATATTTGCTAATTCGTACAAATACTTCATTCGCAAAAGTGATATTTGATTTATGATCGGTAACCGAGAAGAATAGCTCCTCATATTTAAACGGACTTTCCTGATTAATAGGAATGGGCTTTTTTGCGTCCTTAATTTTTTTGACGGGTATCTCTTCAGTTATCATAATTCTTGTTGGTAATAGTTATGTGAATTGACTTGAGTAAAGCTATTTGTACTTATCGTCAATTTGCCGATGAACATAAGTTTTACTTTCCGGGAGGGATGGGAAAACAAAAAAAGCAGGTAAAATGTGACTTTCACCTGCTTTTAAATTCTTTGAACGGAAGTTTTTTCTAGTCAGGGAAGCAAATGCAAAATTGTACTCCTTTCCCCAGGTCGTTTTCTGAAAGAAAAATTATGCCATCAAACTGTTTTGTGTAAAGAAGCGCCAGTGTTAATCCAATACCCAGGTTATTTGCTGTGGTTGTGACAAATGGGTTAAACAGGTTTTTCGCTATTTCATCCTGTATAACTGCACCATTGGTGGTCACTGTAATGACCCTGTTAGATTCAGCTTTTATAGCAATTTCTTCACCTTTGGGAGTGTGGTCGATTCCATTTTGAACAAGGAGCGACAAAATCTGTTTCAGGTTTTTAGCACCACAGGCAAATTCAGTCTCTTGAGTTGAACTTGAATAAGTAATGCGCGTTCGAACGCCTTCAGCGTAAGTGGTTTTGATTTGGTCTACAATAGAACTCAACCCTGCAGACTGAGATTCCTTTTCATCAGCTTTTGTGGGAATATGATACAACACCTCAAGGTCATCCATCATATCATAAAGGTGATTCATGCCGTTTTCAATAGAGTCTATATACTTTTGTGGAGTATCACCCTCTATATGATCTTCCAGAAGTTCCAAGTAACCGGACATACCCGTTAGTGGGGAGCGAAATCGGTGGAGCATGACGGCAATCATATTTTTCCAAGATTCTAAAGTCTCCGTACCAGGAAAGTGTTTAGGTTCTTTGAACTCTACCAAAATGTAGCTGTTTTCTTCCCACTCAAAATTCTTTTCAGTAAGGGAAAACCAACGGGAGTTTAGAAAAGTTAATGGCAGTTCTGAAAAATCTTTAGCAACAACCTCAATAATATCATCAAAAGCTTCACCTACAAGTTTTGGGTTCTTGAAGTAAGTCCTAGCTGTTTCATTTGCATAACAAATTCGTCTGTTATGGCTGTCTAAAACTATAACAGGAGAGTTGATACTGTCTTTATGTAGCGCCTGGATGATCTTCATCAGTGAATGCTCTGGTATTTTACAATAGTAACCATCATGGGTATTAAAAGCATCTTCTTGGGTTACGTAATTTGTTGAACTGAGGTTAAGTTTCATGTAACTGTAAAATCTTACTTGGGTTAATGTGATAAAAAAATTATCAGCGCTTATCTGAACTTCTTAAGAAAAGAGATGCAGACGGAAAAATTTGCCTTCAAGCGGTCATTTCTACTCCCAACCATCTGTATAGTTCCTTCTAAATCGCTTTCTGCTTTCAATTTTTAAAGAAATTGAGTGATGGCATACCAATTGCTTTTAACGGAGCAAGTGATTTTGTAAACAAAAGAAAATTTTCAATGAACTTTATAGATAGTAATCACAGTAAAATGTTAGGTCAGGCGATGGATGCTTATTCACTTCGTCAGAAAATCACGGCCTCCAATATTGCCAATGCTGATACTCCCGGATATAAAAGGCATGAAGTTGTTTTTGAAGATGAACTTCAGCAGGCCCAGCAGATCAATGGAGTACGAGGCATGAAAGATGTATCCGGCTCCATTGTGAATACAGAGCAAAACGTTGTGCTCGAGGATGAAATGATAGAAATGGCTGATACACAAATCCGGGTGCAACTGGTTGCCCGATCCCTTCGCCATCATTTTAACCTTCTGAGATCTGGAATTACCGGAATTAACAGATAAAACTGAATCTTATGCTACCTGACAGACTTTCTTCAACTTTTCAAACAGCAGCGCAAGGTCTTGCTTTACAGCGCGAACGTATTGCGGTTGCTTCACAAAATATCGCTAATGCGCAAACATCAGCACCCAAAGGGTCTGATGCTGTTTATCGGCCAAAACGAGTGCAAACTTTAGGCCCGCAACAAGAACAATTTTTAGATGTGTTGTCGAACAGCGTTTCTTCACTGAACGTGACAAATCCACAGCACATGAGTACTGATTTAAACGGCCCGGGCTCTGGAGGAAAAAACATCGGNCTTGGCCCATCATTCCAAGTTGCGGAGCGGGAGAGTTTTAGATACGAATACGATCCCCAGCATCCAGATGCGGATGAAAATGGAATGGTTCAATATCCGGATATAGATATGGTTCGTGAAATGACCGAAATGGTTAGTGCCAACCGGTTATATGAGGCGAACCTAAGCAGCATTGAAGCAGAAAAAGAAATTATTAAACGAGCACTAGAGATTTAATCCATGAATAGCATCAATTCTATATACACCCAACAACAAACCGGACAGGTAAACCGAAGCAGCTCGTTGCGGGAAGCAGCGGGTTCAAACGATCTCCCGAAGCTGACTCAGGATGAATCTTCTTTGATTAAGGAGAAATTCACTTCTGATAAAGCGATGACACTTTACTCTGTAGATGGGAAAATGAATCAGCATCAGTTTTCGCGTGGCTCCAATATAGATACAAGAATTTAACGAACTCATAAGAATAGTAGATCATGGCAACACCAGTAGAACTTAGTGGCTTACAATTCCCCCAGGATATTGAGGTAAAGCCAAAGCATTACGAAATCGAAATTGATGGTATAGAAAACTCCTTTGCCGATATGCTCAGTGATGCTATCAGCGGAGTAGATAATACAATGAAAGCCTCTGAGCAGAATATGCAAGATTATATATCCGGAAAAACTGAAAACGTGCACGACGTCATGATCTCCATGCAAAAGGCCCAGTTGAGTTTCCAGATGATGATTGAAGTGCGGAACAAAGCGATCGAGACTTACAATGAAATTAGCAGAATGCAAATATAAAGGACCTGCATAAATGAATAATTATTTAGAAAGTTTTCAAGAATTTTTTGGTCCGTTAAGTAACGCACAGCGCGCAATGTTTGTGGGCTTGATGCTGGTGGTTCTTACCATTATTGGCGGGCTTTTTTACTGGTCTCAGCAAGAAGAAAAGGTATTGCTTTTTGGTTCTTTGCAGGCTGAAGTGGCCCAGGAAATTGTTACCGAACTTAACAATCGGGGCATTAACTATGAACTACAGGAAGGCGGTAAAGCAATCTATGTAGCAAGCGATAAAGTTCATGAGTTGCGTCTGGATCTTGCCCAAACAAGTGGCGGACTATCGGATGTAAAAGGCTATGAGCTTTTTGATACCAACGCGCTGGGTATGACCGACTTTATGCAGCAGGTTAACAAAAAGCGAGCTCTTGAAGGAGAATTAGCCCGTTCTATAAATAGCCTTGAACAGGTTGAATTTTCACGTATCCACTTGGTTCTCCCGGAGCGATCTCCTTTTGAAGAAACTTCTATTGAGGCTTCCGGTTCAGTTATTTTGAACTTGAAGAAGGGGCAAGCTCTAAAGCCAGAGCAGATTGAAGGAATTACAGCACTTATTGCAGGTTCGGTAGAAGGGCTTGAATCCGGAAATGTAACGGTACTGGATCAGGCCGGAAATCGCCTGACTGATGAGATCGATTATGACTCTGAATTTTCTTTTGGATCCACACAAATGCAGCTTCGCCAAAAGACAGAAGCTTATTTGACGGAACGTGGTCAGTCCATGCTTGACCGTGTATTAGGAGCCGGTAACAGCATCCTTAGAGTTTCGGTAGAACACGACTTCGACAGGCTTGTTAGAGAATCAGACTTAATTGACCCTGATAGCCGAACGATCATATCAGAAGAGAAAAGGGAAGAGACGAATAACGATGAGGTGATGGAGCCTATACCTGCAAACCAGCGAACAGTCAACCAACAGGCTGGCTCGGTTGTAGTGGCAAGTAATGATAATGGCTCGACCGTGCAAACCAGAAACTATGAGGTAAACCGAACTCGAGAAGTTTTTGAAAAGACACAAGGCGAGTTAAAGCTCGTTTCTGCCTCAGTGTTGATGAACTATAAGCAGCGAATCGATAAAAATGAAGATGGTGAGGACGTAGTAATAAGCGAGCCTTACTCAGAAGTTGAAGTAGAGGAATTCAAGGAAGTAGTTAAAGTCGCTTTGGGTATTCAGGACGACCGGGGCGATCAGCTTACAGTAAAACAGGTTGAATTTTTTGATAAGCATCCTATTGATGATGCCGATTTCTTCAGCGGTCAACCTGCACTGAAATTCGACATACTGCGATGGTCATTAATCGGTATCACCTTTATCGTGATCATTCTGTTGATCAATAGCATCAAGAAGAAAAACGGTGTTGATGGTATGAAGACTGTAAGCACGTTCGAAAGTGGTGACCAAATTGAAGGTACTCCTGAGAAAAATGCTCTGCCTGGGCAAAGTAGTGCCTCTAATCAACTAGATGGAGCTGGAACTGAGGGTGGAGAGCTGCCTGAGGGATCGGGAGAAAACAAACAGCTACCACAGAAGAAATACAACAAAGAAGAGATTGTGAACTTTGTGGAATTGAAACCAGCAGAAGCCGCACAAGTGATGCGGGCAATGATATCATCCGAAGAATAATAACCTAGAACTATGGCTGCGACAGCAATTAAGACAAAGAAACCCGGCGTTATTGAAGATATCTCAGATTTAACGGGTCCCCAGAAGGCGGCGGTATTTATCATGAGTATCGGAACCCGAACGGCTGCAAGTATGATGAAGTCGTTGAATGAAAAAGAAATCGAAAAGATAACGCTGGAATTAGCGAAGATTAAAGATGTAAAGAGTGAAATTGTAGATGCCATTCTACAGGAATTCTACACCTTGATGGAAGTGAAGGAGTATATGCTTAAAGGTGGTGTTGATGCTGCTAAAGATCTCTTATCGGAATTGGGAGACAGTGCAAATTCTGAGAAGATGTTGAAGCGGTTGAAGGCACAATCTGGTAGTTCGGTATTCGATGAATTCCAGCAGACAAAGATCACACAAATAGCATCCTTTATTCAAAACGAACACCCGCAGGTAGCTGCCCTGATTTTCTCACAACTCCATGTTGAAAAATCGGCTGAGATTTTAGGATACCTCAATAAAGAACTTCAAACCGAGATCGTGTACCGCCTAGCGAGTATGGATAAAATTTCCTCTGAAGTCATTGATGAAATTGAAGAAGTGATTCAGGAGCACATGGGCGGCATGGATACTATTGGAGACCGTGTTAAAAGCGGAACTAATATTGTGGCTCAGATTCTTAACGGATCTGATATCACCGTGGAGCGTCATGTTCTTGATAACATCAAGGAAAGAGACGAGCAGATGGCAAGCGATATTAAGGAGCAAATGTTCCTATTCGAAGATATCCTGCACTTCGACGACCGTACCGTTCAGCTTATCATCAACGAAATGGAGAAAGCCGATATGGTTATGGGACTTAAAGGAGTGGAAGAAGCACTGGCCAACAAATTCCTTAAAAACATGTCGAACCGAGCCGCAGATATGCTTCGAGAAGATATGGATGCACTTGGTCCTGTACCGCTGAAGGATGTGAAAGAAGCACAGCAGCGTATTATTAAGAAGATCAAAGAGCTGGAAGAAGACGGTCAGATTTCAACCCGTAAGATGGACGAAGAAGAGGTAGTTGAGTAAGCGATGAGAAATCAGAAGGTCTTACAAAACAATCAAATTAACTGGTTTGATGAAGGCAGTACCCGCCTGAATTACCAAATGATATTTAATGAGAATAACACACTAGAGGAAACCGATGAGTACCCCGAAGAATCAGCAGATGTTAATGAGTTACTTGATGAAAGAGATGCCAAGTGGAGAAGAAAAATCGAACAGGTTCGCGCTGAAGCTTACGCTGAAGGATTTGATACAGGCCGCGCTGAGGGCGTAGAAGAAGCTCGTTCTGAGTTTGATGTAAAGTTTGCTGCTATTCGCGAAGCACTTGATGCTGCTCAACTGGAATGGCAGAAACGTCAGGAATCATTAGAGCCGGGATTGATGGATTTGGTTTTTGAAATTTCGGAAGCCATTCTTGGAATTCCGGTCGAAAATCCAGCTATCCGTAAAACTCTGGATGAAAAAGTGGGATCTCTTCTTCAAAAAATGGATGAGCAATCTAAGCCCGTACTCAATGTTTCAGAAAGTGATATGGAATGGGCTAAAGAATTGAAAGAAGACTTTTCGAAAAGCCTGACGCTCAATATTCAGACTTCAGAAGAATGCCTGCCGGGTGAATTTATCCTCGAGTCTAATGAAGAAACCTTGGTGCATAGCTTCCAGGGACTGTTACAAGATTTTAGAAAAGAGCTAGCCCTTCCATCATGGAAATAACAACCCTACCCACTTTAGAAAACCACTACCGCTCTATTAAAACCAAGTTGAGTGGTGAATTCTCACGGGTAAAACGCTATGGAAAAGTCTCTACTATAATCGGGACTATTGTAGAATGCTCTGGTCTGGAGGCTTGTGTTGGTGAAGTTTACGGTATCCACACGGTGACGGGTAAAATAGTACAAGCAGAGGTGGTTGGCTTGAAAGAAGGCCGCACACTGCTAATGCCTTACGACAGGGTAGTGGGAATGAAAGCCGGCTGCAAAGTAGAATCGCTAGGTCAATCTTTGAACGTGCCGGTTGGTTTCGAAATGTTGGGTCGCGTAGTAGATACCAATGCGGAAGCAATTGACGGAAAAGGCCCTATTCGTGTAACCGGACAAATGCCCGTTCATAACGATCCTCCGGCGCCTTTAGATCGTGCACCTATTGATGATATTATGTTTACCGGAATTCGCGCTTTGGACGCCTTAAATACAGTAGGTACCGGGCAGCGAATTGGTCTGTTTGCGGGTTCGGGTGTGGGTAAATCAGTCTTAATGGGAATGATTGCCAAGCATTCTTCCGCTGACATTAATGTGATTGCTTTGATTGGTGAGCGTGGTCGTGAGGTTCAGGAATTTATTCATGACACTCTGGGTGAGGAAGGACTTGCCCGATCCATAGTTGTGGCTGCTACTTCCGACAGTGCAGCGATGAGCCGAGTAAAAGGAGCATTTACCGCTACCGCGATTGCAGAATATTTCCGCGACCAAGGAAAAAATGTCCTCTTGATGATGGATTCTGTTACCCGTGTTGCCATGGCTCAGAGAGAAATTGGGTTGGCATCGGGGGAACCACCAACAACCAAAGGGTACACTCCAAGTGTGTTCACCATCCTCCCAAAACTACTTGAAAGACCTGGTAAAACACACAAGGGAAGCATCACTGGATTGTACACGGTATTGGTAGATAATGACGATATGAACGAGCCAATTGCAGATGCTGTAAGATCGATTTTAGACGGTCATATCGTGCTTTCACGCCGTTTAGCCCATAAAAACCATTATCCGGCTATCGATATTTTGGAAAGTATTTCGAGGGTGATGACGAAGATTGTAACTAACGAACAGCGCCAAATTGCGATGAAAGCCCGGGAGCTTTTAGCTACCTATCGAGAGGCCGAAGATTTGATCAATATTGGAGCTTATGTGAAAGGCTCGAATCCAAAAATTGATGAATCCATAAAAAAACATCCGGGTTTGGAATCATTTTTGATACAGGACTTAAACGAAACGGATTTCAGTGATGATCTCTGGGAAACGCTAAAGAAAATTGTTGAATAAAAATCACGGAAGATATTTATGAAGTTCAAATTCTCTCTTGCACCAGTTCTTAAAGTTCGCGAGCACCAGGAAAAAATTCAGAAGCAGAAGCTGGCTGAACAGGTTTCAAAGAAGCAAAAGATCAGTGACTTGCAAAACGAAGTTCAGGGAAAGCTTAAGCAGTTCTTGAATGATTCTGAAGAGCAGACCGCAGCGTCTATCCATTTAATCCGCCAGCGATCTATGCACCTGGAACAAGTTCATCAAAAGATGGAGAAACTGAATAAAGAATTAGTTCAAGCTGATATCACGGTATCAGAAGAGCGTGAAAAGTTAGCCTCAGCACACAAGAAGCTGCATATCCTTGAGAAGGTAAAAGAATTTGAAAAAGGCTTGTTCTCTGAACAGGCTGCTAAAAATGAGCAGAAGTTCATGGATGAAATTGCAACCCAATCATTTAGCCGTTAACCAATGAATAAAGGATTAATCATAAAAATTGCCGGATTTATTGTAGTCCCCTTGATCATTATGGTCGTGGCCATGTTTTTCCTCTATCCATACATCAACAAAGAAACGTATCAGGATATAGTGGAGACGCAGGAAGAAAAACTGAATGCTGAATTCGATGCGATGACTTCACAAGCTTCCAGCGATATTGATACAATGACGGTAGTAGCTGATTCAATGGAAACGATGGATTCTTTGGTTGTAGCGGTTGATACCGTTGACTACAACTCACCAGAGTTCCTTAAGGAAGAAAACAAAAACCTTCATGCATTTATCGACTCCCTCATCATTCAGATACAAACTCTTAAAAAAGAAAAAGCAGAGATTGAAGAAGAGGAGCCAGAAGAAGTAGCTGGATTAACTTCGGAAGAATTTGCTCAGCGTATTAAAAGTCTATTGAATCTGGAAGAAGACGATTTAGCTCCAATACTTGATAAGATGACGAGCGAGCAACTGGTACGATTATATACAGGCGGCGGAACCATTCAGCGAGAGAAAATACTGAGATCTCTGAGTTCTGATAAAGCTGCAAAACTGATGACGGAGATTATGCTATGATAAAGCAGATGATGTCATCTTCAGAGAATAAGCAGGCTGGTTTGGGTGTAAATATCACCAAAGGAAATACAGCTGAGGATCAAAATGCGAAAGGGATTTTCGGTTCGATATTGAACTCTATTCAAGACTTTACTAAGAAAGAGGAAGACAGCAAAGACGCATTTGGTGAAGGTCTTTCTAAGGATGAACAGCAAAAAGAACAAGCAGTTGTTCAGGAAGCTGTAGTGAGCCAACAGGCCGAGCAAAAGAATGTTGGTCAGGAGATCAGTACTGATGCCCAAGAGAATCCTGAAGAAGCAGTTCTAGAGGAAGTAAATACTCAGCCTGCATTTTCCGATTCGGAAATGAAAAGTGAATCAGTTTCAAAAGAACCTATTGTAAAACAAGAAGAGATAGCTCAAGAGGGAAATAAGGTAGTTAAAACAGGGCTTGAAGGTGAAAAAAAAGCAGAGCAGGAACTCCAGGTAAAAAAATTACCTAACTATGAGGTCGGTTCTGATACTGCTAAAGAAGGGTTAAAGTCTGCAATAAAGACTGAAACCTCGAATCCTTCAAGTTCTGAATTACCTATTGAATCCGAATCAAAAGAGGTGTCAGGTTCCGTTAAGATCAAAAGCGAAATAGAGGTGCCAATTGAGGCTGAGGAATTGAAAAATCAGTCTGCACCAGCCAAAGCAAAGACTGAGATTCAGGAAGAGGTTTCAGCCGATGAAATCCTTGAAAAAGCTAAAGCAGCTGAGGCTGAAAGGACTTCTACCGAACAAAGAACAGTGGGTGATGTTCTTCAAAAAGACAATCAACCTAAGATAGAAAAACAGGTTGGGGAGCAGTCATTAAAAACAGAACAAGTCAGAAATGATCAGCCTTCAGGATCTAAAACAGATGTGCCTTTAGTGGGTAAAGTGATTTCTGAACAGGCCACTGAAGTGACAAAGAATATTGACGCTGTTCAAGAGATTCAAACCAAGAAGGTGGAAGAACTTCAGGAGAAAAAATTCCGACAAATTTATTCATTCTCTGCCAGACAAGAATTGAACACTGAAAGGCTTGAACTGGTGACAAATACTACACAGTCAGAACTCACCACGGCTTCTCTCTCGAGATTTGAAACAGCAGCGGATTTTCTGAATGCCAAAGTAAAAGGCAGTTCAGCGGGAATGCTTAGCGAAGAACAGGAACTGCTGATCAAGAATAATTTGAAAGAATCCACCGAACTTCCAGATCAAAAAGAAGCTTCGGCCATGCAGTTCATGAGGTTAGGTGAAATGCCTATTTCAAACTTTACCATTAAAAGATTAGTGATGCCCGGGTTGTCTCAGGCTGTACAGAAAACCGTTTCGGCTGGCAAAGCAATGCCTGAAACTTGGCAGAAACACAGTTTTGAGCTGGAAGATGGCAACAGTATTCAGCTATCGACACGGGAAGTAGATGGTGTGATTCAGGTGAAATTGGCTTCATCAAATGTAGAGCTTACCCGCCTGATGCAGCAATATGAAAAAGAAATTAAGGAGTATCTGCAGCAGGATTGTCAGATCGATGTAAACTTACAGTTTGATGGTGGAGAAGAAGGGCAGGAACTGGCAGGTTTCTTTGGTGATCCTTCATCATCCGGGAAAAAAGGAAATAGCAGTACAAGGGGTATGAATTCTATGATGAATTCCCCAAAAGACAATGAATCTAAGATACAGAAATCAGTCCGCCGGTTTGGGTATAACCAAATGGAATGGACAGCATAAAGGAACAAGACCATGGATGTAAATAACATAGCTTCACAAGCAAATGCAGCCTTTGGGCAGCAGAGCGTCTCAAAAAAGAGTCAGCTAGGTCAACAGGAATTTTTGCACTTGCTGGTAGCCCAGATGCGAAATCAGGATCCCATAAATCCTATGGATGGGGCGGAGTTTGCTTCACAGCTCGCTCAGTTCAACTCTGTGGAACAACTTATTGGAGTGAATGACGGGCTCAAAGTTCTGCAAAGCAGTCAGGACATGATGAGTGCCAGCCTTACAAATTCGATGGCGGCTTCATTGACGGGCAAGCAGGTTAAAGCACTGAGTAACCAAATTCATTTAGATGCCACCGGCAATTCTGAAATTCAGTTCGAGCTTAATAACTCAGCTGATAATGTAGAAGTAATTATTCGTGACGCGAGTGGATCAGAGGTCCGCCGCGAGTCTATCAAAGGTCTTTCAACCGGAGATCATAACTGGACGTGGGATGGAAAGAATTCAGCTGGCGACCGTATGGGCGAAGGTGAATATACAGTAGAAGTACAAGCAGCAAACGGCGATAATCCGGTAGGTTCTCTGGTGTTTATCGAAGGAATTGCGGATCGGGTACGGTACACCTCAGAAGGGGTTTATCTGTCGGTCAATAATGTAGAAATACCTATCGGAGATGTAGAAGAAGTAGGTACAGGGATTTTTTAAAACAACCATTTTAACAAAACAAAAAGGGCACAAAGTAGCACCGCCCGGCAGTACTAAAGGCTGCAATTTTTAAACAACAGGAGAAACTTATGTCATTAGTTAAATCTTTAAACTCAGGTGTCAGTGGTTTGAGAGCTTTTCAAACCAAAATGGACGTCATTGGTAACAACATTGCCAATGTTGAAACAGCAGGTTATAAATCATCATCAGTGACTTTTGCTGAAATGATGAGCGAGCGTTTAGGTCGTTCAGGCGGAGGCGGAGATAATGCACCTCAGCTTAGTAATCAGGTTGGTTTGGGAGTCCGTGTGTCTTCCATTAGCCGTGATTTTAGCCAAGGTGCTATGCAAAGTACCGGCCGTTCTACCGACCTTGCTATCGAAGGTGAAGGATACTTTATGGTTTCGGATGGCGGTGAGAATTTGATGACCCGTGCTGGAAACTTCGTTTTCAATAAGAATGGAAACCTGGTTGATCAAACTGGACGAAATGTACAGGGTTATATAGCTGACAGTGCCGGTAATATTTTAGGCGGGGGAACGGCTGAAAGCATCCGTATCGACTTTGAAAATGCACTGCCTCCAAAACAAACTGAGATGGTAACATTAGCAGGTAACTTGAATGCGAGTACAAGCACCAGCAAAGTACTTCAGTCTCAAAGTGGTTTCACAACAACCAGCGGAGATAATGCAAGTGCAAGCACCCCAATTAATGATTTAAGTCAAACCTTAACCGGTCTCGCAAACGGTGATGTGATTTCTTTTGACGTGACATTGAATGATGGCACTGCATCAACCATCACGCATACATACGCCGCTGGTGATACTTTGGGCGACATGGTTAACAGTTTCAACTCAGGTTTAACAGCTTCAGAGGGTGAACTAACACTTATTGATGGTGTGCTGAACCTTCGTTCTGCTGCTATGGGAGATAGCGAGCTGGATATTTCTGCAGTGTCTGTTACAGGGACCGGAGATATGAACTTTCCGGGAATGCAAATTTCACAAGAAGGGCAGACCAACAAACAAACAATGAGCACCACGGTTTATGATGACCTTGGGAAAGCTCATTCTCTGCTCCTCGAGTTTACTCAGTCAGGAACAAATGAGTGGCAGTATGACGCACGATTCCTGGACGGTGAGACCATCACAAATGGTGCAACAGGAACGGTACAGTTTGATGAACTTGGACAGCTTTCCTCCGGCGACTTACTGAACCTAACCTTTGAGCCAGGGCAGGGAGCAAGTACAACCAGCTTCTCCGTAGAACTTGGAGATTCCACAAATGGAACTCGATTTACTCAATATGCGGGATCAAACTCCGCCAAAGTAATCAGTCAGGATGGTTACACTCAGGGGCAGCTTATCGATGTTGCTATTGATGGTGCCGGTCAGGTTCAGGGAATCTATGACAACGGAAACAGTATGGTATTGGCTCAGTTGGCACTTGCTCAGGTTCAAAACCAAAACGGATTAGAAATGATTGGTGGCGGTATGTACAGAGCTACTTCAGCAGCAGGTGAAATGTTCGTGAACACAGCCGACAGCTTTGCTGGAACAGCAATTAATGCTGGTAACTTAGAAGGGTCAAACGTTGATCTTGCAAAAGAATTCACCAATATGATTACTTCTCAGCGAGCCTATCAGTCTAACGCACGAGTGATTACCACTTCAGACGAAATGTTAACTGAAGCTGTGAACCTCAAGCGATAATAGTAACTAGCAGCTAAAAACTACTTAATACATACATAGGTTAGTTAAGCCCTGTGCTCAGCAATTAAAAAAATTATTGTTGGGGCAGGGCTTTTTTTGCTTATGAAATTTCCAAAATGGTCGATACTAACTAATAACAGATGCTATACAACATCTGAACCAGTTCTGAATAAAAAATGGGGATATCCCCTTAAGAATTTTATTGATGTACCGATAAAGGAATTATGTTAGATCGCTCAACCATCATAGGATTTATTTTAGGCTTCACTCTCGTGATTGGATCAATCATGCTAGAGGGAAGTATACTCATCTTTCTAAGTTTCTCATCGCTGATGATTGTAGTTGGAGGGGCTATCTCAGCCACTATGATCAGTTTCAGTTTTGCGGATATCAAGATCAGTTTCTCTACCACAATGGACCTTATGAAAGTGAAATCGATTGACCTCCGTACCGATATGGAGCTCATTGGGATGTTTGCCCGGCGTGTGCGAACCGGTGGTTTGCTTATTCTGGATAATGATATTAGTCACCTCAAGGATCAGTATTTAAAAAATGGGCTGCAGTTAGCCGTTGATGGATTCAAGGATGAAAGTTTAGACAGTATTCTGACTGACGAGATAAAAGGCTGGGAACGTGAAGTTGAGATATCCATTGGTGTGCTTAACTCGATGTCCTCTTATGGCCCGGCTTTTGGGATGATCGGGACGATTGTGGGATTGGTATTGATGCTTCAAAATATTTCCGATCCGGAAACATTGGGAGCCGGGATGGCAGTAGCGCTGTTAACAACCCTCTACGGCAGTATGTTTTCAAATATGATTTTAGGACCACTGGCTGCCAAGCTGGACTATTTAAGTGAAATTGATCTGAACCGAAAACGGATGTTCAGAGTGGGGATTCTTTCAATTGTGGCGGGCGAAAATCCGCGCATCATGGAAAAGAAGATGCTGATTCATATTGATCCGCACAGCCGGGCTGAGTATGTGAAGCATCACGAGGAATTGAAAATCATTAAAACACGCGACGAGAAGTTCTACAAACTTTGGATCGAACAACAGGATAAAGAATGGGAAAATCTGACGGAAATTCTCAAGACTGGTTAGTCACGTACAGCGACCTGGTTACGCTGATTCTGACGTTTTTTGTGCTCCTGTATACGATGACTTCGGGAGTAGAGGAAAAAGCGTTCAATAGTTTTCTGCAGTATTTCCAGAACGACGCCGGCTTTTTACCCGAGGCTACGGCTATGACTGAAACCATCAATAACCAGGTAGATCCTGAAGAGATGCAGGAATTGGTAGAAGAACAGCTCGAACGGTGGCAATCTTTTGCTGACTTCCTCGAGGAGAACGATTTGACTGACGAGGTGGAGGTGAAAATGATTTCAGACGGGATAAAAATTACGCTGAGTGATTCCCTGACTTTTGAAAGTGGTTCTTCGGAACTGTTGCCCAATGCCAAAGACATTTTGAAACAGGTAGCAGGAATGATTGATAATAAAGTAGAAGAAATTGAGGTGCAGGGTCACACAGACAACGTGCCGATTGCCCGGGATTCCTACTACAAAACCAATTGGCATTTGGGGGCAGGGCGTTCAGTGTCAGTTGTTGAGTTTTTGCAGGAAAGTGCGAACGTAGATCCTCAGCGGTTTAAGGCAACTAGTTTTGGTGAATATCACCCTGTAGAAACCAACGAAACCGTGGAAGGAAGAAGAAAAAACCGAAGGGTAGAAATTTATTTACGGGACCTGATTATTCAGGATGATATTAACCCCATTCAGACATTAGAAGATGACGTTCCAACAACTAACAGCTCAACATTTTAAGATGTACCATCATGGCTGCAGATAAAAATAAAGACTCCAAAGAAGTAAAGCCCAAAAAGAAAAGAGCAGGTGGGCCAAAATTTCTGAAGATTGGAAAATATTTCCTTCTTCTTTTGGTTTTGGTTGGCCAGGGATTTCTCGCTTACCAAATTGTGGATAAATATTATCCCGATGTATATGCAAAAATGAATGAGAAAAGTCCGTCTGATTATGGGACTTATCTTATGGAAGAGCTCGTAGTAAATCCTGCTGAAACTTATGGTAAAAGATATTTATTAGTGGAAATAAGCCTTGAATTAGACGATAAGGACCATATTGCACTTCTTGAAAACAACATCATGAAGGTCAAGCAGGAGCTTATTGAGGCACTTTCATCCAGAACTGTTGGGCAACTTACTCAGGTTTCGGACCGGCAAGAAATAAGGAGAGAACTTTCCGGAGTAATTAATTCTTCCATCGGAGTCCGTTCGGTACGCAATTTGTATTTCACGAAATATGTAATGCAATGATCGTAAACCAAGAACGGAAATTTTTATGGAAGCGATGCTACCCAAGCCAAATTTGGGAAATGTTAAATATGTAGAATCGTACGACTTCAAACAACCGAAGCTGTTTAGTAAGGAGATAATGACTTCGCTCCATACTATTCATGATGTTTTCTCCAGAAACTTGGGGCGTATATTTTCTTCTTCACTTCGCTACAAAGTTGATGTATCTCTTCAGAAGGTTGATCAGCTTTCTTCAACCGAATTTATACAGGGAATAAAGAGCCCAAGTACTATTTACACACTATCGGTTGATAGCCTGGGCGGGGAGATAATTGTGGTATTACCTCCCGAGTTTTGTATTCACCTGATTACAAGGCAAAGTGGTGGAACCGACAGAGAAATATCAGAGAGAAGGGTTCTGACGGTTATTGAGGAAAAAATTATTTCCCGGATCATGTCAACGATCAATAATGAAATTACGATGGCATGGGAGCCTTACGTGGATATCAAAATTGATTCCAGTACTTATCAAAGCAAACCAGAGAACCTCCATCTCACCTCGGTTGACCCCAATATAGTTGTGAAGTTTTTGGTTGATCTGGGGGAAGAAAAACTGGAGTTGATGGTTTCATATTCGTACAGCTTCCTAAAAAAAGCTATGAACGACACCATTATGAGGAAAGGAATGAACTCTTCTAAAGAGCGCCTTTCCGAAGAAGAAATGGAAGCCTACCAACGCACCATCCGGAAGGCAAAAGTACTTATTCAGTCTTTGTTGGGGACAACAAGTTTGACACTGGATGAGATCATGAATTTGAAAGAGGGCGACACAATCCCTCTAAAACAAAAATCCGACAAACCTCTAGACGTACGCATTAACGGCGTAACTAAAATGGCGGCTTATCCCGGAGTGATCCAAGGGCGTCGTGCTGTCAAAATTTTTGAACTCCTCGAAGAAATTAACGAACAGGAACTGGTATAACTATGAAAAACTATCAAGAACAACTAACCAACTACCTCCCGGAAATAGAGAAGTATCTAACTTCTGTACTGCTGGAGGAAACCAAAATCGAGATTACTTCTTTTGAAACCGTTGAAACCGGGGCTTTTCTAGAAAGCATGGATAAAGACGATATCTTTATTCTTACAAGAGATGAAGTAAGTAACTCAGATGTGATTTGTATTCTGGATAAGCACTGGTTCGCGATCCTCTCGAGCATCATGCTGGGTATTGATGAAAGCTCCTTCAATGAAGTGACCAAAGATCTGTTAAAGAAATTTTCTTCAGAGCTTTCAACAACGCTTTCGAAGAAAATGACAGAAGACGGTTTTGAGCTGGATCTTCTGGAGATGGAGGTCTTAACGCTGAAGCATCTTGAGGAGAAATTAAGTCATACCGAATACTTCTTTGGACTAATGGAAGTTGAAGGCCTTTCTGATGACAAAATTAAAGCTGCGGCTCTTTTTGGAAACCCTGAAGCGGTTTTGGTTAAAGAAGAACCGGAAGAAGAAATTGAGGAGGAGGTTAAGGACGAGTCAGGCTTTGAGGAGAAAAACTCTGAGCAGATGGAAAAGATTGGTACTCCGCAAGAAGTAATTTCCGGGCGTTATATCGAATTTGAAGATTTTGACGAGACTACTCCTGCCATCAAAAACGGTGATGGCAACAGCATGGATTTGTTGAAAGACGTAGAAATGGATGTGTCTGTAGAACTCGGACGAATTGAATTGCCACTCGGAAAAGTACTACAACTGGCAAAAGGATCGGTTATTGAACTTGAGAAATTAGCCGGTGAGCCGGTTGATATCCTGGTAAATGGACAGCGTATTGCTCATGGAGAAGTAGTGGTTATTGACGAACACTTCGGCGTTCGAATTTCCAACCTGATTACAACCCGCCAACGCTTAGCTAAGCTGTCGTAATGGATTTGCAAAAAATTCTGTCTCAATCCACAAAAAAGCCACAGAACGTGCTCAAAATCGTTCTGTCGTTTTCGGTAGCCCTCTTGGTTATCTGGATGTTTCTAGTTTCACGAATGGAGTTTTCTACCCAGCAACAAGTGTCTAATCCGGAAGTGCAAGAACGTACCGAAGGGCTTAAAAAAAGCTTGTTGAAAGAAGAAGCAACACCCGTAGTTGCAGAGGGTGAACCCGCAGCTGAACCTGCAGTTTCAAAAGAAGAGGCAGATAGTCCGTTTCAAAATGCCTTTACAACCTTCATCGTGATGATGTCGCTTTTAGGGCTGGTTTGGTTTTGGTCGAAGAAAAAAGGATCTGCCGATGCTTCTGCTGAAAACTCCAGAGATATGGGAGAGCATATTTTAGGACATGGAGCTCAGCTTAAATTTGTAGAAGTCAATAATGAAGTGTGGGTTTTAGGGCTCACAGCCGGCTCTCTGAATCTGCTCCACCGTGTTGCTAAATCTGAATGGACCGAAACGAATGTAGATGAACTTCCTGAGATGAAGGCTGACTCAGCAGATTTCAAATCACTGTATAAAATGTTTAGGAACTGAGATGAAAAGCTTAAACTTGAAACGCATTTTTACGGTTAAAGTCATTCTTGTGATTCTAGGGATGTTCTTGCTGACCCCTTCAAAAGCTGAGGCAGCAGCGACACCGGCATTATCTATTTATAGCGTTACTGCTCCAATGTTCGTGCAGGCCATTCCCCAAATCGACCTTTCAGTAGGGGGCGGGAATGCCCAGGATGAGGATTTCACTCTTCCAATTCAGGCTTTAGTGCTGATTACAGTTCTGTCTTTCGGATCTGCTTTCATCACTATGATGACAAGTTTTACCCGGATTATCGTGGTCTTTTTCTTTTTGAGAATGGGGCTTGGAACTCAGCAATCACCCCCAAATCAGGTTTTGATTGGGCTGGCTTTATTTCTGACGATTTTCATCATGAAGCCGACTTTTGATAAGATAAATGAAGAAGCTATTCAGCCATACATCAATGAAGAGATGACTCAGTTTGAGGCACTAAGTGCAGCGGCCGTTCCTCTTAAAGAATTCATGATCCGCCAGACCTCAGATAATGACCTGCTTTATTTCATGGACATGGCAGAAATTCAAACAGTGGATGATGTCGAATCACTACCTCTGTACGTAGCTGTGCCTGCATATGTGCTGAGTGAACTCCGTATCGCTTTTCAAATTGGCTTTATGATTTACCTGCCTTTTATGGTGATTGATCTGGTAGTCGCTTCCATCTTGCTGGCTATGGGTATTATGTTTTTACCACCTGTAATGGTTTCACTGCCGTTCAAAATTCTTGTTTTCGTATTAACCGATGGCTGGTATCTGCTGGTCCAGTCGCTCGTTGAAAGTTTTAATTAGAAGAAAATGAATATAGATACCGCACTTTATTGGCTTCAGGAAATGTTAACAGCTGTGGTTGTTTTATGCTCACCACCCATGATAGGAGCACTATTTGTGGGTTTGGCAATAGCAATTTTTCAGGCAGCAACTTCCATTCAAGAAATGACCTTGAGTTATATCCCAAAAATGGTAGTAGTGGTTGTTGTTCTCTTTTTCTCTTTCGGGTTTATGCTTCAGTTTGCGGTCGATTTTATGCACCGTATTTTTGAATTCATCCCGTCTATCACCCAATAGAAAATCGCCCAGATTCATGGTAGCCAACCATCTAAAAGCCTGGAGGATACGTCATGGAAGCTGATCTTACGGTCGATATGATTCTATCCGTCTTTCTTGTATTTACACGGGTGGCTGCATTAATCATGACGGGACCATTTTTCAGTGCCGTAGCTTTCCCAAAGCAGGTTAAGCTGTTTTTTGCAATGGCGACCACCATTCTTCTTTTCTTCGCAATTCCGGCCGAAGGGGCTTTTGTTTCGGCGAGCGATGGGACCTTATTCATTTTTACTGCGATTATTTTAGAGGTGTTAGTCGGAGTAGCACTTGGATTAGTAGGACAACTCGTATTTGCCGGACTCGAAATGGCGGGAATGCTCATTAGTTTAAATACGGGCCTTAGTTTTGCCAATATGATCGACACCATGACTCAGCAACAAAATGCTGTATTGAGTAATCTTTTTAGCATGGTTGCTGTGCTTGTTTTTCTCTCTATTGATGGCGATAAAATCTACATAAGTGCGCTGGCACGCAGTTTTGAATTGATCCCGGTTAATGAAGCCCAAATTCATCTAGCCGGGCCATATATGCTCGAAATAGCCACATATCTGTTTACGATTGGTGTGCAAATTGCTTCACCTTTTATCATTGTTTTATTCCTGCTGGATGTATCACTGGCAATTTTTGCCCGAATTATGCCACAGGCAAACATGATGTTCATTGCTCTACCCATCAAATTCGGAGTAGGGATTGCACTACTTATGCTTGCTCTTCCATATTTGCCAACAGCCTTCGATATGATGTTCCAGCATCTCTTTGATTTTGTGGCTGAATTGATGGGCGTTATAGGGCCGGATCAGTTCTAAACTAAAAGGCTTTTTAAGAATTTAGGTTGTTAAGCCTGCAAATCAATATGCCCGCCTTTTTTATCATCTGATGTTTTTGGCTGCTTCGGCTCTTTTGCAGGGGAGTGAACTTTATACCCGGAAATAGACTGCGGGCTTAGCGTGACCTCATCTTCTACATCGATATGAAAAGGGGGATGGTCGTCTTTTCCTTGTCTGTCCTGACGTCCTTTCTTTTGCTTTTCTTCTGCTTCCTGTTTGTGTTTTAGGAGCTCCGGCAGCTTCGTAAATCGTGTTATTTTAGGCACGAGTGGCATAGTTATTACCGAAATATTAGTTGGTATTTCTATTATCGGTACAAAAATGCCAGAATTAAATTAGAATTTTCAGTGTGGGTTATGAAGGCAAAGGTTGCTAAGGTAGATTTGGTAAGCAATTCAGTGCAAAGACTCTTTACAGATGCACTCTTGATGATTAGTCATTCTGAATCATCCGCTGAACTAGATCTAGTATTTATTTCAGAATCTAGCATAAGCTATAAGCAAAGCGATTTTTCTTGTACTTATTATTGCTTGATGAAGCATAATCCTAAAGTCATTCTGAGGGTACTCTCGAAGAATCTTCACAAGCCGACTTCAAGTCCATTACTATTTCCCAAACTTGTAGACTCTTCACCGGTACACGCTGGATTACGAATTGCTAAATAAAGGTATGCTACTGGGGGAGGTGAGAAATTATTGCCAACTTTTCCAATCATCCCAGGTTACTTCCGAAGGATCTTTAAGAGAAATAATTGGCAAGCAGTAGATGACTTAAACTTTCCCGAATTCTTTGGGATCAAGATGACAATAAAGATATGCGTATATACTAAAAACTCTGGTATCAGCTGGCGTGAGCCATTTGTTCCTTATTGAGATCAGCCTTTAGCTGAAGCAGCAATTTCCCAACTATCTGCGAAATACGAGCTTCTGTAAGTTCCAGGAGCAAAGCGATTTCGCTCATCGTCATGTCTTCGTAATAATAAAGCATCAGGATGAGGCGATCTCGTTCTTTGAGCTGCCCGATTTTATGCTGTAGAGCTTGAGTTCGTTCTTTCTTCTCCAGGTTGGTATCGGGTGTTTCGCTATTGGGGTCTTCATGAAAATCATAGAAAGATCCGGAGCTTTCGTCATAAGCCGGACTATCAAGTGAAAGTACGTTCCGCTGCTGTACGTTTGATAACAGTTTGTAATAGTCATCTAAAGGCATAGCGAGCTCAGCTGCAATTTCTTCATCAGAAGGTTCGCGACCTAGTATCTGACTTTGCTGCTGTATGATTTCCTGAATCTGCCCGTAGTTTTTGCGTTGTTTACGTGGGAGCTGATCAATACTGCGAAGATAATCAACAATGCTTCCACGAATGCGGTAATAGGCAAAAGTATTGAATTGGATATTCCGGTCACAGTCGTAGGAATCCAAAGCCTGTAACAGCCCAATAATGCCTGCACTTTCCAGGTCTTCACGATGGGCGAGGGGTTGATCCGGCCTGCTCGTTTTTCCGATAATACTACGAATCAACGGAATAGACTTGCTTATAATCGAGTTTCTTAGCCCGTCTGCAGGGTTTTTGCAATATAATTCTACCAGTTCTTGAAGTGATTTATTCCCCATGACTAATTATCCTCCTTGGATTTTGAGTTTCCACTATTTGGAACAGTTACTCCTCCTGATTCTTCATTCTCCCGCAAAACATTCAGCAAGAAGATGGAAATGTACACCACAGAAAAAAGAATCATAAAAACCAGGATACTCCGATATAATGCCAGCTCAATGTTGACTCCGGATATCATCAGAAGCATGAAAAGAATAAGTGATATAACAGTTATTAGTCTTAGTAACATGGTTTTCTCCTTTATTAGTAAACAGTTTTTAAAGTGGCTTTTTCATCGCGTTGAGCATAAGCCATAATGTTTTGAGCAATAAACTCGAATTCTTTAAGTAACTCTGGTTCCGTCTCAAGATGGATCAATGGCTTTTGCTGTTGAACGGACTCCCGGATGCGATCGCTCGCAGGGATAAACCCAAGGTAATTGGTGTTCTTCTGTAAGAAATAGGTGAGTATGGTATTGAAACGCTCGTAGGTGTTTTCAGCCGTTTCTTCATTCTCAGCATAATTCACGATGCTGGCAAACCGATAAGCAGGGTCTATATTGAACACATATTTGCACAGCCGGTATACATCTGAAATAGCTGTAGGCTCATCAACCAAAACCAACACACCAACATCTGAAGTATCGAGTGCCCAAAGAGCCATATCGCCGGCTCCGGCAGGGGTGTCGATAATAATGAAGTCATGATCATCTTTGAGATAAGCTACTACCTGATCCAAAGCATCCATGAATAAATCAGTATCAAATCGATTTTGACCCGGTTCATTTGCTCCTGTTACCAGGGTGATTCCTGAAGAATAATACGGTAAATCATCAAGTCCGCAATTCCCCTGAATCCAATTACTTACCGTTGCGCTTACTGGTTCGTTCAGCAGGGTAGCACAATTGGCTAATCCGAGGTCAGCATCAAGCAGGGCAACTTTATAACCCAGCTGATTCAGCATAGTCGCAGTGTTAACACTGGCCATGCTTTTCCCGACGCCGCCTTTTCCGCTGATAACAGCAAATACAAATGGTTGTTCTAATGTGTTTGGCTTTTCCATAGTTCTAATTTTCTTGTAATACCTTTTGTGCAAACCACTGCGGGTTAAACTCATTTAAACTGTTCGACAACGAATTGCCTTTGCTCAAATATCTTGCGCTGCACCCCATTTGTTGAAGGAATGGAATAACAGGTCCCCATTTGGTTACCTCATCGAGATGCGTAATAGCCACATAATCGGGTTGAAGGGGATGGTGCGTTGCCGATGAATCACGGAAATAGAACCGGTTCATTGCGGCATTAACTACATAGTGAACTTCCAGAGGAGCCAATGGCGAAAGCATTTGGCGAACTTTCCAGAAGTCCCTGAATGAATTATTCTGTTCGATATCCAGCGATGGGGTATCAATAAATACATGGTCAAATTGGTTGAGCTCGTCAACTAGTTTCGTGACATCCAGGCTTGACTTCACTTCGAAATACGGAATCTCGCGCGAAGCACAGAAAGGCTTTAGGATGGTGAAGTACTCATCATTACTGTTCGTTGTTTTCTGAGGAAATACAGCGATTACGGCTACTCTCTTATCAAAGAGAAAGTCGGAGTGCTGGCTCAACTTCATGATTAGGCTGGTTTTTCCTGCACCCGATGGGCCGGCAAATAGCATAAACTTCTGTGGATCTTCGGTTGGTGCATCTCCAAGAGCTTTGCGGATAATACCTCCAAGCTTGGCCATAAAAAGATCGGTTTGATCATAAGGATCTATTCCCTTTTCAATAATTTCACTAAACCAACCTGCAATAACACTCGTGTTAATTCCCGTTTGTACCAGCTGTTGGAACGCGGGGTGAGAGGCATAGTCTAAATTCGCTGAAATAAGCGCTGAATCTAATAAAGCCTCAAGCTTATCAAAGCGTTTATGTAAGGCTTTAATTTCCCGCTCGTTCTGCCGCGCTGCTATTCCTTGTTGAACAGCAGGAGCCTGTGCTTTAGGTTTCGGTTTTGATGGCTTGAAATGGGTAATGAATTTGTTTCCAGAAGGCTTTTCTTCTTTCAATTCTTCCTGAATATGAGGAGACTTTTGTTCCTCATTTTTTTCTTTTGGTTTGAAAGATTTAGCGGGCCGAACCAGTGCACGGCTATAAATTAAGTCGGAAGGTTTTTCCGGCTCAGCATCTTTTATTTCCTCTGGTTGTTCTTCAACAGCAACATCCGATTCTACCGCACCATTGGTGAAACCGTTGGTATGGCCATTTGTATACCCATTGTGATGACCGTTACTGTATTCCTGTTGCTCTGCAAACTTACGCAGGGAATCGAGCTTATTCTTCTTTGCTTGTCCGCTAGATGGTAAAGCGGGTTCTGAGCTGCTTCTTTCAAATAAAACACCTTCCTCAGGAGCTTCCTTTTGTTTGGGTTGAGCCGGAGGGGTTTGCGGAGTGGAAGATTTCTTTCCATCCGAAAAAATTGTGATTTGAGCCTTTTTATCGGCTCCATCACCTTCTGAAGACTCAATCACCAAGAAATCATCCCCATACATTTGTTGGGCTGTTTTCTTAGCAGCTTCAATCGTTTTCCCAAAAATATTCTTCAGTATCATGCCAGTACGTGTTCTTCAGGTTGTGTTACCGGTTGCTCTAAATTGATCGGTGCCTGTTTCACTTTTTCCGTGTCTTCAATCTTTAGGCGGCCGTATGTTTTAAACTGTACGTCTTGACTAATGTCATTGTACGACAGCACATTTATATCTGGCAAAATTGGTGCCAAAAACTCAAACATAGTATAACGCAAGACCGGCGAAGTCAGTAAAATTGGGTCAAATCCTTGACGTATCATTCCATCAAAAGTGGTAGATGCGCTCTTATATAATTTCTCAATAGAGTCTGGTGTTAAACCCAAGGTGTTGCCGTTCAGTGTTCCTTGTTGGGCCTGGGATATAAGGTGTGACTCCAAACTCGAATCCATCATCACCACGGTAATTTCTTTCTCAGTATTAGTGAATTGTCGGGTGATGGTCTCAGCTAAAGCTGCCCGGCAGTATTCCGTAAGAACATCTGTGTTGGTAGTTTGATGGCAATGGTCAGCGAGGGTTTCGAGGATCGTAACTAAATCTTTGATAGGGACACGCTCACGCAGTAATCGCTTCAACACTTTTTGAATTTCACCGACTTTTAATCCATCTGGTATCAGCTCTTCAACAAGGGCAGGGGACTGCTCCTTAATGTTATCCACCAGTTTTTTCACCATTTGGCGGTCGACCAATTTATGAGCATTTTTCTTGAGGACTTCCATCAGGTGGGTAGTAATTACCGCTCCCGATTCAATTACTGAAAGGCCATATTTTTCCGCCTGAGACTTATTTTTTCCGCTCACCCAAATAGCATCCATTCCAAAAGTAGGATCTTTGGTTTCAATTCCCTGGATGTCGGGCTTAAAGTCGGCAGGTAAAAGCGTAAGGTGGTAGCCCGGGAGAAGTTCGCCTTCACCCTGCATAATCCCTCTCATTTTAATTGTATAGTGATTTGCATCAAGCTGTACGTTGTCTCGAATTCGAATAGAAGGGATGATGATTCCTAATTCAGAAGCAAGCTGTTTTCGGAGTGAAGTCATTCGGTCCAGTAAGTCACCCCCTTGTTCCGCTTCCACCATCGGGATAAGGCTGTAGCCAATTTCCAGCTCCAGAGTATCCATCAAGAGGTAGTTTTCAACCGGATCTTCAGCTTTACCTTCAATAGCTTTAGTTTCGGCTTTTTCCTCTTCAATACGTTCGGTTTCTTCCCGCTGGAAATTCTTATATCCCATGAAAAGGAAGAAGCCAGCTATAGACCAAAATGGTATGACTGGAAGTCCGGGAAGCATTCCCATGAAGAACACAAAAAAGGCACCGATAACTACAGTTTTGGGATTACCCAAAAGCTGGAATTTAAGCTCATCTCCCAAGTTTCCATCTGAAGCAGCACGGGAAACCATAATACCGGCAGCTGTTGAAATAAGAAGTCCCGGAATCTGAGAAACCAGTCCGTCACCAATCGTCATAAGGGTATATTTGGAGGCCGCTTCCCCGATTGGCATTCCTAACTGAACGGTTCCAATAATCAACCCGCCAATAATATTTATAAAAGTGATAAGAAGACCGGCAATTACATCCCCGCGGACAAACTTACTGGCACCATCCATCGCTCCGTAGAAATCAGCTTCTCTGGATATTTCCTCACGTTTCTTTTTTGCTTCTTCATCCGTTAAAAGTCCGGCGGCGAGGTCGGCATCAATCGACATCTGCTTACCGGGCATCGCATCCAAAGTAAATCGAGCGGCCACTTCAGCAATACGAGTAGCACCTTTGGTAATTACCACAAAGTTGATAATCACCAACACGGCAAAAATGATAATCCCAATTACAAAATTACCCTGAACTATAAACCCCCCGAACGATTCAATAATAGAACCAGCGTAACCTTCACTTAAAATGAGGCGGGTGGTTCCAACGTTCAGCGAAAGCCGGAAAAGGGTCAAAATCAAAAGCATTCCCGGGAATACCGCAAATTGCAAAGGCTTGAGGGCATAGAAAGCCACCAACATCACTATAAGGGAAAGCGAAACGTTGAGGGCAAGGAAGAAATCCATGAGTGCCGTTGGGAACGGAATAATCATGATCATCAGGATCATGATGATACTGGAGGAAATAAGGACGTCTGTTTGGAAAAAAGTTCCTTTTAAATGCTTTGCTGTTATTCCGCCAAAGGCCATGTTATCTATACTTTGTGTTTTGTTTTTAATTTGTAAACGTATGCCAGAATCTCTGCTACGGCACGATATAGGTCTGCAGGAATGGATTCGTCTTCCTCAGCCGTTGCAAAAAGTGCACGTGCCACAGGTACATTCTCTACAATTGGTATGCCATACTGCTTGGCGAGTTCTTTTATTCTTAAAGCACGGAGTCGCTGCCCCTTCACCATCACGACTGGAGCTCCGCCTTGTTCGGGGTCGTAGCGCAAGGCAACGGCATAGTGAGTAGGGTTGGTGACGACCACATCAGAAGACAAGACCGCGTGGTCCATTCGTTTTTGCTGGCGGAGTTTCATCCCAAATTTTCTTCGCTGACCTTTTACATGAGGATCACCCTCCATTTGTTTGTACTCATCTTTCACTTCCTGCTTAGTCATGCGTAAGTCTTTGTTATGCTGAAAGCGCTGGTACACGGCATCTGCAATAGAAAGGATGAGCAGGGCCGACATAATTCGGGTAACAAACATCAAGATGTAAGAGCCGGCTTCGCTCATGCTATAGTCGAGCGGAGTGATGATGAACGAAACGAAGTGATCCACGTCACTTCGAACAGTATAATACACGACAATACATACAATAAAGAGCTTGATGAATCCCTTGATTAGTTCTACTCCTCCTTTAGCCGAAAAAATCTTTTTGATTCCACTTATGGGATTCATTTTACTTCCTTTGAATTTGAGGGCTTCAAAAGAAAAAGCTCCCCCGGTTTGAAGCATATTTACCAAAACAGCAGCAACAAGAAGTACGGTCATCGTAGGCATGATCATTTCCATGCCCGCCCAAAGTGCATCTTTTAGGAAATTGATGGCTTGATCCTGATCTTCAAAACCCCGGCCTGCATTTCCTAAAAACAATTCAAACAATCTGGTAAGTCTATCCCCAATCATTCCGCTTACGCTTATGAACGATATAATAGCCGTAATCATCAGCGCAACGGAGGATACCTCCTTACTGATACTAACATTCCCTTCCTTCCTCGCATCTTCGAGGCGTTTCTGGGAGGGTTCCTCCGTTTTTTCCTGATCTGATTTATTATCTGCCATGGTCCCCGTATATCAAAAACGATACCACGAACAAACTTTCTAATAATGCAGCAATAGAGAGAGATTGATAGGGCAGAAAGGGTCAAAAAATTCTGTTTAACGGAAAACATTTCCAGCTAAGAGCAATGGTTGCTAAACACCAACTTTTCCATCATTAGGAAATTCTTTCTGTAGGGCAGGAAAATAGGTTTAGGGAGAATAGCGCTTCAATCAAAAAAATATAAAGCATCTGTAATACCCCTTTAAATAGGTGTAAAGGGACTTTATTAGCGTATTCAGCTTCACCCTAAAAAATTGAAAAAAGGAAGTGGCACAGAATTTGATAATCAGTCCGTGAGAATCGGCGGAACATGTTCAAACTGATTTTCGACCGTTTTATTGAATTCTTAAATAACGAACACAAATTAGTTAAACGGATGATTGACAGATTATACACACAGATGCAGGCCATGCAGGTTTTAAGCCGCTCCCAGGATATGACGGCTGATAACCTGGCCAACATCAACACACCGGGCTTTAAAGGGAATAAAGTTTTTTACCGCATGTTTCAGGAAAACGTGAACGGGAAGAATATTACAAGAAGTGTACCTATGCAGCAGGTGAATCTGGATCAGGGAATTTTAGAACCTACAGGGAATCAATTTGATCTCGGTATTAATGGAGAAGGATTTTTTGTGGTGGAGGAAGAAGGGCAAAAGTTTATGACCCGAGACGGACGTTTTCATCTCGATCCTGATGGATACCTGGTTAACAATACCGGAGGTAAAGTGATGGGCGATTCCGGCCCTATAAATCTTTCTGAATATATGCAGGCACAGGGTGAGTCAGGCGGGGCAGCTATGCTGGAGGTTTCAAAAGACGGGACCTTTCGCCTAAACAACAAGGTACAGGACATGCTGAAGGTTGTACGCGTTGAAGATCCTGCAGTACTGCAGCGAAAAGGTAATGCATACTTCTCAGTAGAAAATGAAGATCTGATGCTTGAAGAAGGCACCGGTATGGTGATGCAAGGATACTATGAAAAGGGGAATGTGAACCCTTTAACAGAAATGGTAGATATGATGAGAAACATGCAGGCTTTTGAAAGCCAGCAAAGAGCATTGAAGACAACAGACGAAATGCTTTCTCAGGTAACTACCAATTTGGGACGATTTTAATCAAAAACATTAGAAAACTACAGAAACATGTTTAGAGCATTAAGCACAGCTGCACTTGGAATGAGTGCTCAACAACGATCGGTCGATAACATTGCCAACAACCTGGCTAACGTTGGGACAACCGGTTTTAAGAGAAGCACTATCGCTTTTCAGGATTTGTTTTATGAGAATATCGCCGCTTCAAAACTGGGCGGTTCAGGGAATCGGGAATCGAATAGTGGTCCTTCCCTACAAATAGGGCATGGTTCGAGAGCCGTAGCCACTATCAGAAATTTTATGCAAGGTTCGGTTGCTGAAACAGGTAACGCCCTTGATTTAGCTGTGAGTGGATCTGGATTCTTTCAGGTAGAGTTACCGGATGGGAATATCGGTTATACGCGAGATGGAAACTTCAGTCGTGACTCAACAGGAATGTTGGTTAATAACTCAGGTTTACCGTTAGCCAGCCAAATTGAAATCCCAACAGATGCTGTTGCGATTGAGGTCTCCCAAGACGGGACCGTTACTGCACTAATGGCCGGAGATAATACTCAGGTAGAGCTTGGTCAAATTGAACTGGCTAAATTTGCTAATCCTGGTGGACTTGAAGCCCTGGGCGACAACCTATTTGCAGAAACAGATGCTTCTGGTATGGCTTTTTTCGGTGAGCCCGGAGCTGAAGGATTTGGAGTTGTTCGTCAGGGATATCTCGAGCAATCTAACGTAGATATTGTGACTGAGATGGTTCGCCTTATTGAAGCACAGCGAGCTTACGAAACGAATTCAAAAATGGTGCAAACGGCAGAAGATATGATGTCGGTCACCAATTCTATCAAACGATAATCAAGAAAGATTAGTAAAGAAGTGATATCGATACTCCTCATAGCTTTGTTATCCACCTTTTCGTCTGTGATACTGGCGTACTCCACAGAAAATGATGAAACCAAACAGGTCATCATTGAAAAGGCACAGGAATCAATAGAGTCCAAATATGACTCTGAGGAGTATCGGTTCACCCTTTCTGCACGGTGGATTCCCGGAAGTTTGCTCAAAACAAATTCATCAAACATTAAATCAGTAAAACTGGAAGGAGGCGTACAGCGCTACACCAACTTTGAGGTTTTATATCAGGAAGGAAGTCGATTGGAACAGGTTCAGGTTCAGCTAAAAGTTGATACCGAGCAAAAGCTTCCCGTGCTGAACCACCGCATGGTTCGTGGAGAAACTATCGAGGCTGAAGATTTAGATCAGCGCTGGGTTTCTGTGGATATGGGAAGGGAGCAGTTAGTAAACGAAGATTATATGCTGATTGGCAAAACCATCCGAAGAACATTAAATGCCGGACATCCAATCGAATACGACATTATCAGTTCACCTTACCTGGTAGAAGCTGGAGATGAGGTGGATTTGGTATTCAATGAGTTCGGAATCCAAATTGTACTTCGATGTGAATCAAGAAAAAGCGGTTCAATCGACGAAGAAATTCAAATTTATTGCAAAGAAACAAGAAAGAAATATCTGGGCAAAATTACAGGCCCGGGAGTAGCTCAATGGCAAAAAACGCATTAGTCCAACACTTTTTACCCGTGTTCCTGGGAATCACTTTTTTGTGTTCTGGGATGGCAACGGCTCAAAATTCACTCTACCGTGATGTAAAAGCAAAACGCATCGGAGATGTGATCACTGTGGTTCTACAGGAGAGTACTTCCGGAAGCTCAACTTCTGACAACAAGCAGTCTACGAGTTCTGATGGAATGGCATCGGGTTCAATGTCGGGTAGCTTTCTTCCTTTTGAGCCAACCTTTGGTTCAGGGGTGAATGTGAATTACGGGGCTGATCAGAAAAACTTGTCAAGTCAGCGGCAATTGCTGGAAGGTTATATCAGTGTGCAGATTGTGGAGGTTACCCAAAGCGGAGATTTGATGGTGGAGGGGAACCGAATGACAGAAGTAAATGGCGAGATCCACAAAATGTCGCTCTCTGGTATTGTTCGGCAAAATGATGTGGACAGTAAAAACCAGGTGCTTTCTTACCGTATTGCGAATGCCAATATCAGCTACCACAAAATGGGTGGACTACGAGATAAGAAAAAGGATCGTGGACTTCTTAAGAAAATAGTGTTTACCGGAATCACCGCAGCTATGAGTGCTTTCGTGATTATGAGAGAACTACAACGGCCTTAAACCAATAAAGAGAATAAAATGAACCCATTATCCTACAAAACACTAAAAATTACGCTGATTACTCTTTTGGCAGTCTTCTTGACCAGTGAGGTAACGAATGCCCAATCCAGGCTTTCTGACCTGGTGGAAATTCAGCATGCCGAGCGGAAGGAATTAATTGGATATGGATTGGTAACAGGTTTGGACAGAACCGGTGATCGGTCATCAAGCAGCCGTGGATCTGTATTTACGGTGCAATCCATTGCAAATATGCTGGAGAATTTCGGAATTACGGTAGATGCTGATCGCCTGCGAACCCGAAATGTGGCCGCGGTTATGGTTACAGCAACTGTCACTCCTTATCACGCAGCCGGAAGTGAGATCGACGTAACGGTTTCGTCACTGGGGGATGCAAGCAGTTTACAGGGAGGTGTCTTATTACAAACTCCGCTCTTTGATCCTGACAATCAGGAAGTGTTTGCCAAAGCTCAGGGGGCATTAATTGTAGGAGGAATTACGGCTGAAATTCCCGGCGCACGTCTTACCCAAAACCAAACGTTGACGGCTACTATCCCTAGCGGAGGGGTGGTAGAGCGAAATGAAGAGTTTAGTCTCAGCACCGAAGAACCTTTGGGTTTGGTGTTAAGAGAGCCAAATTATGCCAATGCCCGAAACATGGTGGAAGTCATAAACGAGACCTTTGACGAAGAGCTGGCCTCCATGTATCACCCAGGGCTGGTGAAAGTAGACTGGCCAGAAGCTTTCCGTGAGCGGGGATCCATGAACGTATTTACCAGCATTATTCTGGATCAGGAAATTGCGGTTGAAGCTCCTGCAAAAGTAGTTATTAATGAACGAACGGGAACCATTGTGGCCGGTGGTGAAGTGATCATCGATAACGCGATGATATCTCACGGCAACATTCAGGTTCGGACTCAGGTGAACCCATTGGTAAGTCAGCCACCTGCATTTAGCGGTGGTGAAACACAGGTACTTAATGTGCCTGAGGCTGGAATCAGTGAGCAGGTTGCCCAGACCATTATTCTGGATCCGGAGACCAATGTACAGCAACTGGCAGGATCACTAAATGCGCTGGGACTTAGTCCGCGGGATATCATTTCCATATTTCAAGCGCTTGACCGTGCCGGAGTGTTACGCGGCCGCTTAATTGTGATGTAAGAAATTCAAAATAGAAAAGAACAGCGAATCCATGAAAGTAGAAGATTCATTTTTAGATATGGCCCGCAACGAGGTTGGCAAGAAAAGAAGCCAAAACCTGGAGCGAGAAAAAGCGGCCACCGATTTTGAAGAGATATTTGCACAGCATCTGGTAAAAGAACTGACTAAAGATTCGTTTAAGATGTCCGATAACGGTAGCATGATGGGGCAATCAAACAACATATATCGCAGTTTTGTCACCGATGCACTTGCCAGTGAGCTTGCTGCACAACGAAAATTAGGGATGGCAGATTTGGTATCCAGATACTGGAATCAATCCTCTGAACCATCAGAAAAATAACGTATAACTCAGATACAAAAGCGATGTACAACATACAGGAACAGGCTTCATTACAACAAATTGCAGAATCAGTAGAACTGCTGGATAGCTGCTCGCAACAGATTATTAAAGTGATGGAGGACCAAATAGATGCCATTATAGGCTCTGATGCTGAAAAAATTGAACGGCTTTCAGAAGTACATGGAGATCTTTCCAAACAATTTAAAATCCATGAGCAAGAGTTTATTAAAGAGTTAACGTCAATCATTGGGACGTCAAAAAATCAGGAAAAAGTACGGTTGATAAGCCTGAAAATAATTTTTCCTGAGGCAGCTGAAAAAATCAGCGAATGGCATAGCAAGTTAACATCAAACACCTCTGAACTAAAACGAAAGCACGACCAAATTTTGCAGCTCTTGGAATTCGCTATGAAGCAGAACGCCCGCATGATGCATTCCATGTTTAGTGCTAGTAATGAGAAAAATACACACTATGTGGCTAATGGAACGCCTGCAGGAATCCCGGTAGGTGTAGCCATAAACCAGGAGATTTGACATGCGCTCACTGTTTGAAATTTCAAAAAGCGGATTAAAAAGTGCTGAACGCTCGTTATCAGTTACCGCCAATAATATTGTGAATGCTGATACTCCGGGATACTCACGCCAGCGGGTTGATAAGAATCCCATTGGAATGAATATGACGGGCTATAATACAGGACTGGGTGTAAATGTTTCTACGGTAAAAAGGCTCCGGAATGAGATGAATGATGTTCAGCTGAATGAGAAAAGACAGAATATGTCGTTCATGCAGAACAAAGCTCGCGTCTTCGAGCAGCTGGAAGCAAGCATGGCGTCGGATTCAGGAGCCGATTTAGACCTCAGTATAAGTTCGCTGTTAGATACTTTTTCTGAGCTCTCGACGGATCCTCAGGACATAAGTGTGCGAAATAGTTTGATAAGCGATGCCCGACAGCTTACGGTAAAGTTTGGCGACATCAACAGAAATATCAACCGTACTAGTGATTTAATCCTGGAATCGACGGAGAGCAGTATCGGGGCAGTAAACGGACTTCTGAAAGAAATACAGTCTTTGAATGAATCGATCTCTGAAGCTCAGGGAGCTGGAAACCAAGATAACTCCAGCATGGATTTGCGAGTCAAAAAGTTAGAACGCCTCTCGGAGCTGATCGACTTTGAAACACACCCAACTGATAACGGAAGGGTAGAACTCAGAATTGGCGGAGTTAAGATTCTAGATAACGAGAAAGCCGCAACGCTCAAAGCTGAAATCAATGACGTAGATAAAGTCTTTCAGCTTCGCTTGGAAAATGGAAAAACGGTGAAGCCAACGGGAGGCCAGCTGGGTGCAGAAATTGAGATGTATCAATCTGAAATTCCCGCTATAAAAGATCGCCTTGATACACTTGCAGCTACTATTATTGATGAATTCAATGCCATTCACTCTTCAGGTTTTGGGCTGAATGACGGAACTGCCAGAAATTTCTTCGATGTGACCAATAAAACAGCAGAAGGAATAAAACTCAATCAACAACTTATTGATGACCCAACGAATATTGCGGCTTCAAGTGTGGCTGGGGAAGCAGGAAATGGAGAAATAGCTACTCAAATAGCTGAACTAAGAAGTGGACAGCTCATTGGTGGGCGTAAACTTATCGACTACTCAGTAGATTTGATAAGCACGCCTGGTATTAAGCTGAGCAGCCTTAATTCACAGATAGAAGCAAGAGATTCTGAAATTCAGATGCTGGAAACCCAACAAGAACGCGAGGCCGGAGTCAACATTGACGAAGAGCTAAGCCTGATGATTCAATATCAAAACGCATATCAGGGAGCAGCCAAGGTGATGTCTGCAGCCCAAAATATGTACGACACCCTTATCGGAATTTTGAGGTAACTCATGAGAATTACACAAAAAACAATTTTCGGAAATTTTATGCGCGATGTTAATAAGAATCGCGGTGAAATGGCCAAGATCCAATCTGACCTATCAAGTGGAAGAACGGTTCGCGTACCATCGCAGGATCCTGTTTCTTTTCAGCGAAGCCGGGTGCTTGGTGAGGATATCCGGAAAGAAGAACAATTTCAGAGTAATATTGAAAGCGGACTACGCCAAAGTAGGTTAGCCCAGGATGCACTCGATGAGACTGTTGAACGGCTAATTGAAGTGAAGCAAGTAATTGTGCAGGGAGCTTCAAGTTCGATGGGGGCCAGTAACCGCGAGAATATGGCCGACCAGATTAGCGGAATCAGGGACAGCTTGATAAGCACACTTAATCTCAGTTATGGAGACCGTTACCTGTTTGCAGGTACCAACAGTGCACAAAAGCCTTTTGAACTAGATGCTACTCAACCAGGCGGCGTAGCTGATAACAGCAATGCTAAATCCCCGAAAGTACTAGCCGGCGATGGGGTGAGTATAGATATCAGTGTAACTGGCGCAGAAATGCGGAATACTCCGGAAGGTGACCTCTTTGAGATCTTAGGAAATGTTGAGCAAGCCCTTCGGAATAACGATATAGATGCTCTTAATGGAATGATCCCGGATGCCGACTCAGCTATCGAACACGTTACGGATGTAACTTCGAGGCTGGGAAATAACATCAACCGGATGGATTATATGTTTGAGCAGTACGAGGCCTCAAAAATCACCAAACAAGCAGATATAAGCGGCTTGGTAGATACCGATTATGCACAGGCGTTTTCAGATTTACAGCGTATTGAAGTCGCCTATGAATCGGCAATGGCTGTACATACCACCATGTTCAAAAATACACTGTTGGATTACCTGTAGGTAACTCAAGGTCATCCTCTATCATAACTTTTAGGAATTAATAGAATGGAATCAACTTCACCAACAATGGAAAACAATAAAGCCAAGTTTAAAGGCTGGATTGATCTGGTTGTATATCTGACGGACATTAAATATCTGAATAGAAAACAAATTGCTGAGTGGGAAACCATCTTCAATTCTGTGACGATAGCCTGTACAGAGGAAAAACCTCATGATATCTCAGAAAACATTCCATGGAGGTCTATAGCCAAAAACGAACAACGTTCTGATGTGTGGAATGAACTTCTGGACAGTTCTGAGAAAAACTGGGTGTTATTTGTGGAAGATGATGAAGTAATTCGTTTTAATGATTTCCCGGAAGAAGCAGTACATGAAAAGCAGTGGTCACCCGCGCTTATCATACACAGTCACAGTGAAAAATTGTATCAGCATTACCAAATTCGGTTGGTCCATAAAGCTGAAACACGTGTATTTGAAGGGAAGAACCTGCCCGATTGTACCCGGCATATTATCAACAATGGGATAGAGCTATCAAGTATGCCCATTTTGATTGAAAGGGGAGGAAGTCCCGTTATTGAAGTTGATCCATCTGATGAATTGACTATGCAGTCCTATTCACCACAGTTGTATTTAGTCCAAGGAGATCAATACTTTAAGCAAGGTAAATATGTGCATGCCTCAGCTCAATATCGTCAACTTCTGAAAACAAAAAGGCTATTGCCATTCGATCGCTTAGGTGCTGTTAATGGACTGGCGAGCTGCCTTGCAGAACAATATAAATGGCCACAAGCGCTAAGCTTGGTTCAAACGTCCATTGAAGCCGAACCTTTCCAAAGCCTTCCTTATTTAATTCAATTCAAGATCTATCAGCTTCAGAAAAACTGGCACGAAGCGTATCAATCCCTTAATAAATATTACGAGCGAATTGAACTCTATTCCCGTGCCAACTTTGATGTGAAGATCGGTGAAGAAGAAACATTGATGAATCTGGCTGACTTGGCTTTGAAAGCAGGACTTAGATCAGAAGCGTCAGGTTTTCTAAATGAGTTATTTACCATTAAGAATGGTGAAGTGGATCGAGCTTTTCTTCAAAAGTTATTTGTGCTATCGGTAGAGCTTTCTGATTACAATAAATCAGTATTTTTCTTTGATAAGATGTTTGATAAAGCACTGACCAAAGGAAGTATGGACGAACAAATGCGGGAAGAACTAAATGATTACATGGCGATGTTTATGCAGAAGGAGTGGTATGATTTCGCATACAACTTATATCGTGAACTCTACAACGAGCACCCTCATGATGATGAATACAGACGACGACTTATCGTAGCTTCTGTTAAAACAAACCGCGTTGAGCAAGCTCAAAAATTGGTGAGCAAAGTAGCTTAAAGCCTAAAAGGAATGTGGGCTAGTAGAGTGAAAGAACAGGTTTACTCTTCCTGTTCTTCTTCCAGGCTTTTAAGTTTATTGCGAATAGTACGGTCCGAAATGCCCAATAGCTTGGCTGCCTTCTTTTGGTTGCCTTGAGTATGATCCAAAGCTTTCTTGATCAGCTGAAGCTCCATTTCTTCAATCGACATGAGTGGAAGATCGGTAGCCAAAACTTCCTTGGTTAGATTTTCATCCACATTCGAAAACATCTCATTATCAATATGTTCCAGCGTAATCTCAGTATCTTCCTGAGCGAGGATAATTCCGCGGTGAATTTTATTATTTAATTCACGGACGTTACCTCGCCACTCTTGCTGCATCAGGTAATCCATGAGTTCTTTCGAGATCGCTTTAGATTCCAGATTATATTTCTTGGAATAGTAATCTACAAAGTGATTCACCAAGAGAGGGATGTCACCTCGCCGGTCTCTAAGCGGAGGAATCTCGATTGGAAATACATTCAACCGATAGTAAAGATCTTCCCGAAAGAGTTTCTCAGAAATAGCTTCCGCTATGTTCCGGTTTGAAGTTGCCAAAATTCGGACATCGGCTTTCACAGGTGTCTGGCTTCCAACACGGTAAAATTCATTTTCCTGCAAAACTCTGAGAAGCTTGGCCTGAACATTCATCTCAATTTCAGTGATTTCATCCAATAAAAGAGTACCCCCTTTAGCGGCATCAAATGCTCCTTCGCGATCTGATGTGGCTCCGGTAAAAGATCCTTCCAAATGACCAAAAAGTGTGCTTTCTACAAGTTCTGAAGGGAGGTTCGCACAGTTAATCTTAATGTAAGGGCCGTTATTGCGGTGACTGTTAGCATGAATTTCATGAGCAAAAACTTCTTTCCCGGTTCCACTTTCTCCCTGAATTAAAACAGGTGCTGCGTTTCGGGCTATTTGAGGTAAAATCCGCATTAATTTTTTTATCTGTGGATCATTACCAACAAACTTATTATCCGGCCGCTCGGAATTATCAACAGGACTTACCAGGTCTCCTTTTTTATCTTCGCGGGGTGAATGGGCTACAGATTTAGGCTTTTTATCGCGGTCTTCCGGTTCTGCATTGAAGTACCGGTTGATACGATAAAGAATCTCCTTACTTTTGAATGGCTTGGTGATATAATCAAAAGCGCCTTTATGGAGGGCACGTACAGCGTGATTGATATTCCCAAAACCAGTGATCATGATTACCCCAGTATCAGGATATTCATTTCGAACGATAGAGAGGACTTCATCCCCGGTCATCTCGTTCATTTTCACATCAGTGATAACCAGATCAACGGTGTTTTTTTTAAGGTATTCGGTAGCTTCAACGGGTGATTCAAAGGCCGAAACAGTAAACCCATTCTGGGTTAATATTTCCTCCATGAACCCCAAAAGCAGTTCATCATCGTCTACAACAAGAATTGTTTTACTCATAAATAATATTAGCTAGAAAATCTTAACGCTTATGATGAATAAGTTTTTTTAGAGAACCATATATAATAAAAAAGAGAGCCTGTAAGCTCTCTTAGTATATTCAATTTTGACGAAAGTAAATAAAGATAAGGGAAGTCTATTTGTCAATAATATTTTCTGCTATTTTTCCCCATACGTCTGAGTCGTTTAGCATTTTACCAATTTCTGTATTCGCGGCTGCTTCTGGAGATTCATTCTTGGCGGCCTCATATTCCTGAAGCTTGGCTTTATAAGCCTTTAATTTTCCGAAAGAAGACTGGTTTAATTTCTCCAGTTCAATCTGGGCAAAAAGCTGTTCACTTTTTTTGGCCCCTGAATTTTCCAAAGAAACTTTGTCTGTAAAGCTGTTGGATTCGTCAGCCCGAGAAATTTTAGAAGCACTTTGGCTGCTTTCCGAAGCATCAGTATTCCGGACCTGGCCGTTTACCTGATTACTATGATTGTTTAGTTTATTAATGTCCATGATATTATCCCTCTTTGTCGTCAAAAATTAAAAGTACGAAATGTCTGGATTTTTTAAAACACGATAGCTCTTCTCAACTTTGCGCTGTTTAACAGCTGTGCCTAAAATTTCCTTATGGTTATCCAGTACGTTTTGAAGTTTATTTTGGATGTTATCGTTGAGCTCAATAAAAGTGTTGAATAAGAATTTAAGCGAAATACGGTCTTCCTCGCTCATTGATTCTTTGGGGTTTGATTCTGTGATAATCCCCATTTTTTTAACCAAATCTTCTCTTTGATTAAGTTTTGTCCTAATGGCCTCAATAGACGGTTCAGGACAATCAATTTCATTAAGAATAATCTGACTACTATCGTTAAGCTGGATTATTATGTTATGAAGTGGGTTCATTGCACTAAAGTATTTTTAGTAAGAAGTCATGAAGTTCAGTACTTCATTATACTGAGCCTGTCCCTGCTCTAAAATCAGGTCGAGCTCATTAAATATCTGGCGCTGCTTCGCCTCATATTCTTCCAAGTACTGTCTTTCGGAAGCTATACGACGATCAAGCCGATCTATTTTTTGATCTAATCCATTCTCAATAGCAGATAAGATCCCATCTGATTCAGTGTATGATTCAGCCCGTGCTTTCATCATGGCAACTGGAGAATTTTCATTCGTGAAGAAATTAGCAATTTGATCTGGTCGCTCACTCAATGCTTTCTCGAGTTGGTCGCTATCATCAATCACCATTTTTCCGCTGTTCTCAAAAGTGATACCCATATCCGCAAAACTGGCTATTTCACCTTCCCCAACACCACCCAAAGAGAGGATGGCAGTTTGACGAAGGTTAATCGTTAGATTTCTTACGGATCTCATTCCCTGAAGGGGGCCTTTATTACCTGTATCGGGGTTAATGAAGGTACGCTCACGGATGGTTTCATTGAGCTCGTTGAAAGCATCAACAAAATCCTGAACGTTTGATTTTGCTGCATCTATATCTCTTTCAACCGTCATTTGTTCCTGCTCTCCGGTCGCTTTTTTCA
Organism: Balneola sp.; assembly: GCA_002694685.1. Lineage (NCBI taxonomy): Bacteria > Pseudomonadati > Balneolota > Balneolia > Balneolales > Balneolaceae > Balneola > Balneola sp. The sequence goes on along the minus strand of NZMW01000001.1, from coordinate 838,024 downwards.
GCGTGAAGGAGAGGCCATTAATGGCATCATCAACGGTGTTTTCACTCCGCTCAAAATTCACTCCATCAATGGTGAACTGAGCGTCTAATTCATTTTGGGGGGTTAAATGTGTAATCCCGCTTGTAATGTCAGCAAGTACTCCGGTTGCTCCGCTAAATTGAAGACGGTTATCATAGCCCGTGTTCAAGCTTTGAACTGAAAACTGGACATTTTCGCCATCAACATTAAACACACTCGCCTTGGCTTCATCTCCAAAAAGGGATTCAATTTGCTCAGCAAAAGTGGCTAATATTTCCTCATTGGTTTTATCGATGGTTCCGCCACTTCCGTCATCCTTTGTCGTTTCGACATTTATAGTTTCGGTTTTATCACCAATTGTGAGTGTGACCGATCCATTTCCAGCTGCCGCAAGCTCGTTAGTGCTTCCGTTTTGAAGGGTAGAGAGCGCGATATCGTTTTTGGCCAGCCGGTTTACCGTAATGTTGTAGTTTGAACTTCGGTCTAAACTTGAAGCTGAAGTAACTTCAACCACGGAATCATCTGTTGAACTCGTTTTGAAAGGTTCAAAAGATTTGTTGGTAGGGCTTTCCAGTTCCTTAATGATATTCTCAAAATCTGAAATGGCTTTACTTACCGTGCCTATCGCCGTTCTTGATTCTTTTTCATCCCGAACCTGGCTTTCCATCCGGAGCATTTTTTGCCCTTCAATATTTACAAGCTGCGTCACGAAACTTTCGTACGAACTTGTTTGACTCATTATGCTGGATATTGATGCCATAGCTTTACGCTAAAAAGGTTAATTAAGGTGTTAATTTGTTATTGTGAAGCCGAAAGGGCAGGTTGCTTATTATTGGCAACTTCTTCCCAGGTTTCTCTTAATGGTTCAAGGATCTCACGGATTTCACCGTACTTATCTTTACGGGCTAAATCCTGGCAATACCTATAGAGCTCAAAAAGCTGACTGGCTGGTTCATAATCAAAATTCAATCCATGGATGAGCTCTGATAATATGGCCTTAACCTTTGCCTGGTCTTCTCGGTAGGTTGCCTGAATGACCAAGTCGTACATCTTGACCACCAATCTCAGTGGTGAGGCATTTAATACGGCTTGTTTCTGGTAAACTAATTGTGGGTCTTGCATAATTTTGTCAATTAATGATGGTGACTCGAGGCAGTTATCGGCTCAGTTGCTCAAAAAGTTAAATTAAGAGTTTATAATATTTTTCAATCCGAGATCGAAAGCCTCAGAAGTTCACTGGGAGTTTGGCAACTACTATGCCAATACGGAGAATTGCTGAATTGCATCTAAAACGAAGGTTTATTCCGTAATAATGAGCAAAAGGGAGGAAAAAAATTCAAAAGCGGAAAATTTAGCCTTCCTATGGTGAGGCAAAGAATGGTATTGGTAGGAACTGGATAAGATTTTAGGGTTGGCACCATTTTTGGAAAAGCAGGGATGTTCAAATAAGTAAAAACGAATTTTCTGTTATGAAAGTAGAATTAGCCCGAGCTCAAAAAATCCTGGATCAGAGAAAACCCAATCCTGATGCTGTTATAAGACTGTTGCACCCATTATTAAAAAGAGAGTCAAAACATTGGCTGGTCTATTACTTCCTGGGGATTGCTCAGATGCAGAAAGAAAACTTTGAAAAGGCTATAAACTATTTTGATAAGTCAATAGCTGAAAATCCCGAGAATGTTCAAACCTATTTTCTGGTAGCAAAATGTTACTATGGTTTAAGAAACTTCGAACAAGCTGAGCGATATGCAAAAGGAGCAGTTCAGCTAAATCAAAAACTTCTTGAAATATGGATGTTTTTAGGAAGACTCTACTGGGATCAGGCCCTCCTTAATAAAGCAGTACAGTGTTATACCGTCGCTAATAAACTGGATCCAAAAAACTATGAGATTGCCTACAATATCGCACAGATCTACGCCGACCAGGGGGACTATAAAAAAGCGTTAGAGTTGTTTGATATCACTTTACAGATGCAACCTGATTTTATAGATGCCATCGTAAAAAAAGCACAGGTATATCAGGCAATTGCCGAACATGATAAAGCTGAGGAAGCTCTTCGTGAAGCATTAAAAATTGATCCTGAAAATTTGTTGGCGCAAAGTGTGCTGTCCTTATTATTTCGTGCAATGGGTAAGTATCAGGAGGCTATCGATTTGAATGAGGAACTTCTTGAGAAATATCCGAATGACGGAAATATCCGCGTGAACTATGCCTTATGCCTGGTTGAAACCGGGCAGTATGATGAGGCCGAAAAGAATTATTTCAAAGCACTTCAGGATACTCCCGAAACACAACAGGCGCTTTCAAATTATTTGATGGGCATTCACTACAATCCAAAACGATCTAAGCAGGATATTTTTATAGCCCACGCTATATGGGATCAATATTATGCTCCAAAAGAACGACCTGTACGGCCCATAGCAGCTAATAAGAATAAAGAGAAAACCCTGAAAGTGGGCTTTATTTCAGGAGGATTTAAAAAACATCCTGTAGGCTGGATGATAACCTCGGCACTGGAGCAACTTCCGTCAGATGAAATTGCCACATATGTATACACAACTGATAGCTACCATGATAGTTTAACCGAACGCATCCGTAAAGTATGTGCGAAATGGACTTCCGTTGTAGGGTACAGTGATGAAGTAGTTGCACAGATCATAAAGGACGATGAGATTGATATACTTGTGGAATTATCAGGACATTCTTCAGGTAACAGGCTCAAAACCATAGCGCTGGAACCTGCGCCAATATCTGTTAAATGGGTGGGGGGCTTATTCAACACCTCCGGACTAAAGTCGATGGATTACTTGTTGACGGATGCTAAGGAATCGCCGGAAGGGGAAGAAGCCTTTTATACCGAGAAACTGGTCAGAATGCCAGACGACTATGTGTGTTACACTCCTCCAAACTACGAGATTGAGGTTTCTCAACCACCGGCTTTAGAAAACGGATACATAACCTTTGGTTGCTTTAATAATCCCACTAAAATAAATACGGATTTGTTGGAGAAGTGGGCCCAAATACTTCACCAAGTACCTGAAAGCCGACTTTTCCTTAAAAGTAAACAGTACGATACCGCATTAGTTCGCAAGCGAGTGGTCGACTTCATGATTTCAAAAGGAATCGATGAGGAGCGTTTGGTTTTTGAAGGTTATTCGATGCACAAAGAACTTCTGGAAACCTACAAAAAAGTAGATATCGCTCTGGATCCGTGGCCATATTCAGGTGGTCTCACGACCATTGAAGCCCTCTGGATGGGCGTGCCTGTTATCACAAATTCAGGTCCCACTTTTGCAGGACGTCACTCAACTTCTCATTTAATAAACGCAGGATTTCCGGAATGGGTAACTGATAATTGGGAAGATTATATCGAGACAGCGGTTACACTTGCAGGTGATATTTCTGAGATCGGAACACTTAGAAAAGAGCTAAGAGCCCGGTTATTAGAATCTCCCGTTTGTAATGCACCTCGTTTTGGAAGACACCTTACAGAAGCTTTCCGCCAAATGTGGATACAGCGGGTTGAGGGATATGAAAAAGGTTTAGAAGAAGGGCAGTGGCAAGATCATATTCAGATAGAGATGAATTCAACAGAGGCGAAGACTGATACACAAGAGAGCAGCGGAGAAAATCCTCAGGAAAGAAAACCCAAAAATGGGATTTATGTTGAGAAGCCGCTGAATAACTTCAAAAATACACCTTCAGATGTAGTCGAGGCTGTAGTGAATTACCCAAACTACAATCACGGTGAGCCTATTAAAGTAGCGATTCCTAAATCAGAGATATTCCGCCTCAAAAACATCTTTGAGCAGCAAGAATATGCATTACCGCGTGGATTTCAATTGAATGAAAAAAGCGTAGTGGTTGATATAGGGGGTAATGTTGGATCGTTTTCCATGTATGCGCGTGAATGGAATGCAAAATGTCACATTTACAGCTTTGAGCCTAATCCACAGGTATTTCCACTGCTGGAGCATAATGCAAAATCATTAGGAAATATCAGCATCAATCAGGTAGCGCTTGGAAATAAAAATGGGTCTATTGACCTATATCAACATCCAAATAATACCGGACAGACTTCAACTTCATTACAAGTTAAAGATGCCAATAAGGTATCCGTACCAATGAGAAACAGTGGAGAAATGTTGGCTGAATATGGGATCAATAAAATTGATGTCCTCAAAATTGATACTGAAGGAGCTGAAGTAGCCATCCTGGCTGGCATGAAAGACCTTTTAATCAATACCGGAATTATCATGGTTGAATATCATAGCGAGCAGGATAGAAGGCAAATTGATGTGCTGCTTGCTGAATTCAGTGTTTATGCCTCAGAAGTATCAGCAAGTTGTCAGGTGGGAACGGTGAAGTATATCAACAATAGATTATTAAAATTTTAGAACAGGTGGAAAAGGCATTAGCGAAAGCACAAATATTACTGGATCAAGAGCACCCAAATCCTGATAAAGCTATCCAGATTTTGAAGCCACTTCTTGATGAAGGAGGGCACTGGTTAGCCTGGTATTTTATGGGAATTGCCCATATGCAGAAATCAGAGTTTGAGCAGGCAGTAAATTCTTTGGAAGAATCGATTTCCAGAGATGCTGAACATCCACAAACCTATTTAATGGCAGCAAGGTGTTATGCTGCTATGGCCGATTTTAAGCTTGCAGAGCGATATGGTAAAGCAGCTATACAGCTCGACCAAAACCTCCTTGATGGCTGGTTGTTGATGGGAGGAATCTATGAGCAGCTTAATGAACTTGATAAGGCGGTTCAATGCTATAGCATAGCGAATAAACTGGACCCCAAGGATCATGAGGTAGTATACAGCATTGCTAAGATTTATGAACTACAGGGAAAGAACAAACAAGCGCTTCATTTATATGAAATTATTCTGAGAATGAAGCCGGATTTCGCAGTAGCCCGGGAAAGAAAAGATGAACTCTATATCAATATTTCTTCTCAGAATGGAAATAATAAACCAAAGTTCATTCATCTCTGCTTTAACCATTTATATGCCAAATCACTTTCTGATTTGTTGAGTTTTGTGAATGAGGAATCAGATCAAAAGCACCTGTTGTATGTTGAAACTCATTGGGCCATAGAGCATTATCAGCCAGATTTTAGTAAAGATGAGCATGTTGCGTGGTTTAATCATAAAAATGATTTACAAAGCATTATCAATGCGTGCCTCGAACCCGATGTAGAAGCTGTTTTTGCACATGGTCTGTTTTACAGCTGGCAAAAGGAAATCATTACATCTATTGGTGCTCAAAAGCATATTGGGTGGATTATTTGGGGAGGGGATCTTTATAACCCTCTAAAGGTAAAGTCTCCAATTTATGATATTGTTGAACATGTGGACAGTATCTTGTCTTTGGTTCCGGGTGATGTTTCTGTATTCAGGGAAACATATGGTGAAAGACCTGCTTACAGATTTGGTTATCCTTACCCTGGACTTTACGGGGCTAAACCGGTTGTTCAGGAAAAGGCAGCCCGGCCAATTATCGTTGTTGGGAACTCGGGTGATTATTCAAACAATCATATTGATATCCTGGAAGTTCTGCGAAAGAAGAAAGACATATTCCAGTATGACATTCTATTACCGGTATCCTACAATTTGATTCCTGAATACGAGGAAGCCATTCTTCGGTGGGTGAAAGTAGCGGGGCTGACCGATATGGTGAAGCTTGAAAAAGAGTTCATCGACCCAGAAAAGTATCAGCAGCTAATAAGCAGCTCCAGCATGTTGATTACGGCTCACAACCGTCAGCAAGCGATTGGGAACAACTTGCTGTCCATTTACAGTGGCAATCCTACCATCCTTAAAAAATACATAGAGGTTAATGGCAGGAAGCAACTTAACCCGACTTGGAAAATGTTGTCTGACTATGGGCTGAACGTCTATAGTTTTGAAAAATTCAGAGATGCAAAAACAGTGACTTCGGTGAGCCAAAAATCTGAGAAAGAGATTTTAAGGCAGCAGCAGATTATTACGGATGAATTTGGGCTGCAGACGAGAGCAGAAGATTTGATAAAAGCTTCGAAGTCCATCCTGCAAGAAAAGCTTAAACCGGTAAACGCCTAGGCTCCACAATATGAAAATTGTAAAGAGTAATTCATCTAAACGATACCCTAATGTTGATGCTATTAATATCGAAATAGGAGAGGGAACCGTAATAGAAAAGTCTGCCGTTATCCGTGGTGTTAGCGGATCAGCCAGCCGTATTAAAATTGGAGATAACTGCTATATCGGTAAGAATGTGCAGATTATTTGTGATGATTTTGAACTCGGTGATTATTCTAAAATCCATCACGATACGAATGTGCATGGCTACAAACCTTGTAAAATTGGACATAATGCCTGGATCGGTCAGTATTCTATCATCGACAGTATTGGTGGCACTACCATTGGGAATAATTGTGGGATTGGAGCTCACTCTCAGTTATGGTCACACATCAAATATGGGGATACTCTTGAAGGATGTAGATTTCTGAGTGAAAACTCAATGGATATTGGTAACGATGTTTGGTTTGTAGGTCATTGTATTGTTTCTCCCATAAAAGCAGAAGATAAATCAATGGCGATGGTAGGTTCTGTGGTTACCAAGAATATGGAATACAACAAGATTTATGCAGGCTCTCCGGCGCGATCGCTTTCGGAAAAGATCGGCCCTCAGTTTCAGTTGGTTACAACTAAAGACAAGCTGAGCAGGATGAATCAGTATGTAAAGGAAGCAGGAGTTAATGCAGATCTGATTAAAGTGGTAGACAGAGTTAGTGAATTTAAACTGGACGACGAAGTAAGCTACTTCGATGTATGTTCCCGCAGGTACACCAAAAAACGATCTGCTGATGAAGTTAAATTCATGCAGTTTCTGCTTCCCGAAAAAGGAAAATTTATCCCTTATGAATAGTGATAGCTATCATATTCCTTTTAATAAACCCTTTATCACGGGGAACGAGCTTGAGTTTATTCAGGATGCCGTAGACTATGGAAAGATTTCTGGAAATGGAAAGTACACTCAGAAAATACATCGTTTTTTTGAACGGCAGTTTGGCTTCAATAAATGTTTATTGACTACTTCATGTACCGATGCCCTGGAAATGGCAGCAATCCTGCTTGAAATTGAACCGGGCGATGAAGTCATTATGCCATCCTATACGTTTGTATCTACCGCGAATGCTTTTGTGCTTCGCGGAGCTACTATCCGTTTTGTGGATTCCCGGCCAGACCATCCCGGAATAGATGAGGATAAAATTGAAGGGCTGGTGACTGAAAAAACCAAAGCCATTATTGTGGTCCATTACGCTGGCGTAGCATGTGATATGGGCAAAGTCATGGATGTTGCCAACCGTCATAATCTATTTGTGGTGGAAGATGCAGCTCAGGCAATTAATAGTTTCTATATAGATGAAGATGGGCTGAGTCACCCACTTGGATCAATTGGGCATTTAGGGGCCTTTTCTTTCCATGAGACCAAAAACATTATGGCTGGAGAGGGAGGGATGCTGGTTGTGAATGATGATCGCTTTGCCGAACGTGCTGAAATAATCTGGGAGAAAGGAACCAACCGTACCGCTTTTTTTAGGGGTGAAATTGATAAGTATGGCTGGGTGGATATTGGTTCTTCTTTTTTGCCCTCCGAATTGAACGCGGCCTTTTTATATGCACAGCTTGTGAACCTGATTCGAATTCAACAGAAACGAATGTGTATCTGGAATCGATATCAGAAGGGGTTGGAAAGTTTTTGTACCGAGTTTGGAATCAGGCAACCGGAAATCCCGGACTATGCAACCAACAACGGCCATATGTATTACTTGGTTTGCAAAGACGCTCCCCAACGCGACCATTTCATAGCTCACCTCAAGAAGAAAGGGATACTGAGTGTGTTCCATTATCAATCGCTTCATGATTCTCCATTTTTTGAGCGACAACATGATGGAAGACCTTTATTCCATTCCGATCAATACTCAGAAAACCTGGTTCGCCTACCTTTCTATTATGAGCTTTCAATTGAACATCAAGACCAAGTGATCGAAGCGATCCAAAGTTTTGGAGATGCAGAACAGATCTCAACAAAGAATTTAGTCTTGCATTTAGCTGCACCCACTTCCTCTCACTAAGCATAGTTCACGCAGTACATTTCTATGCTCTCAGAAATGAGGGATTCCTTTCTATAGAAGAAGAAATTATTTCAAGAAAATTTTAAAAAACGATGATTAGAGATTATGAGAGGCGTTTTTATTATGAATAAAAAAATTTAAGCTAAAATTTAAGAACGGGTTTTTTGCCACGATAACTTCACTAACCAAAGCAACACATAAGAAACTTTAACAAACCAAAAGGTGAATTATCATGGCAAGTTTTGGAGATTTAAACAGAGTTAATACCAATGTTCAGTCGTTGGACTCTCAGTTATCATTGAACCGAGTAAACCGTGACCTTGCAGACAGCCGTATGCGAATGTCTACCGGTCTTAAAATTAACAGAGCAGAAGACAACGCTGCTGGTTACTCGATCGCAACTAAATTAAAAAGTAGAACAGCCGGCCTTGAGCAAGGTTTGCAAAACGTAGGTGATGCCAAGTCTGTATTGGACATCGCAGAATCAAGTTTTGACACCATCATGGATGGTCTTGTTGAAATGAAAGGCCTTGCAACTCAGGCAGCTAACGATACGCTTGGCGACACTGAGCGTGGTTACATTGGCGACCAGATCAAAGCTCTTGGCGATGACATCAACGAAATCGCTAACCAGACTGTATTCCAGGATTTCGATCTATTGAACGGTGCAGATGGCGACATGTCCGGATCATTATCTCTTACTTTCCAAGTAGGCGAGCGTGCTTCTGATACGATCTCTACCGACATCGACGCGGTAAACGTAGGTACATTGTTTGCTTCTTCTGGTGATGCATCTCTCGGTGCTACAACAACCGCCGGTGGTGGTGTTGCAGCAGGTGGTGGTATTACTGCAACTGCAGCTACTACAAGTGGACAAGGTGCTCTTACTTTCTCAGCAAGTGCTACTTCTAATGACTTCCGTAGCTTCCTGAGCGCAGTTGACGGAGCTATCGACGAAATGTCTAACCGAGTGAACGACATCGGTATTACTCAGTCTTCTCTTTCTGTACGTGAAGAGACCCTTTCTGAGTCTATCAGTGCCAACGAATCTGCTAAGTCTCGTATCATGGATACCGACTTTGCGAAAGAACAAAGTAAATCTGTGAAACTTCAGATTTTACAACAGACAGCGACTTCATCCCTTGCTCAAGCTAACATGGGACCACAGTCCGTACTTGGATTCCTCGGATAATCCGAAATCCAGTAAATCGAATCTATTGATTCCAGCCCACTCCGGCTTAGTTGTCGGTGTGGGTTTTTTTATGCTGTTGGGTTTTGAATGATTTTCTGGACTCTATAAGTTCGAAGCTTTTCTGTAATCAGACATATTACGGCTCCACACAATACATCCACCTAGTTGTCATCCCTGTAGATGTTAGATAATTCGATGACAATTTTTTAGTTAACACATCTTAGTCATCCAGAATGATTACATAGTATTTTCTTAAGGAACTCAACAAGCGTTCGACCTCTTCTGTCTTCTCCTTCAACAAGGAGAAGGACGCGTTGATAAATTGTCTATACTTTAATTCGGTATAAATACTATTAATAGGCTCAGACAAGTCTCTCCTTGAGAAGGAGAGATTTAGAGAGGTCGGAGTATTGGGCTTGGAATATTTACGAGGCTTTGCAATGAATATTAACTCAAAAAAATGCAGTTCTTTTACTAAGCATTTGTGGGTACCGAAACATCACAAAATGTTGTCAACGAATTACATAACATGTACAATCCCGAGTCCATAGTAAAGAGCAAAGGGTGGAGTTATGTAACACGAGGGATCTCAAGAGCAGTACTACTTGGTAAGCTAGAACCTGAGCGAGATCCTTCGCGACAGAGGTTAGGTCCTCATCAAAAATCGCTTCGCTCAGGATGACAATATTAACTTCGTTGCGAAGGTCCATCTTAGCAACTCAGTTGGGGAAGCTTCAGCTTCCCATAGTTATAATTACCCAAAGCTCCGGTTACCCTACTTCTGGAAGCAGGAGCTTCTGAGAAGGGGTTACGCAGCCGGAGCTACGTAACTAGGCATAACCAAGAAATCTAGGAAATCCTGAAATCCTGAAAATCAAGGTTCCAAACTAATAAGAAGATGATTGGAAACTATTCACTTTTACCCTCGCTCTGAAGTAAGAATATTTTGGGACCTTTTCGCCTAAAAAGGGCCAGATATAAGGAGAGATGAAAATATTTCCATGCTTTAAATACACCTTTAAACACTATCAAACCTCGATTTTTAATTATTTCAAAAAAAATCAAAAAAAATTAAAGTAAAATTTAAGACCGCTATTTCGGGTACGATAACTGTATCAACCAAAGCAATGGAATCAATAAACAAAAATTAAAAAGGTGAATTATCATGGCAAGTTTTGGAGATTTAAACAGAGTTAATACCAATGTTCAGTCGTTAGACTCACAGTTATCACTGAACCGAGTAAACCGTGACCTTGCAGACAGCCGTATGCGTATGTCTACTGGTCTTAAAATTAACAAAGCAGAAGACAATGCTGCTGGTTACTCGATCGCAACTAAATTAAAAAGTAGAACAGCCGGCCTTGAGCAAGGTTTGCAAAACGTAGGAGATGCCAAGTCTGTACTTGACATCGCAGAATCAAGTTTTGACACTATCATGGATGGTCTTGTTGAAATGAAAGGTCTTGCAACTCAGGCAGCTAACGATACCCTTGGCGACACTGAGCGTGGTTACATTGGCGACCAGATCAAAGCCCTTGGCGATGACATCAACGAAATCGCTAACCAGACTGTATTCCAGGATTTTGATCTTTTGAATGGTGCTACTGATGATATGTCCGGATCTCTTTCCCTTACTTTCCAGGTAGGTGAGCGTGCTTCCGATACTATCTCTACCGACATCGAAGCGGTAAACGTAGGTACATTGTTTGCTTCAGCAGGTGACGCTTCTCTTGGTGCTACAACAACCGCCGGTGGTGGAGCAGCAGCAGGTGCAGCAATTTCAGCAACTGCAGCTACTACAAGTGGACAAGGTGCTCTTACTTTCGCTGCTACAGCTACTTCTTCTGACTTCCGTAGCTTCCTGAGCGCAGTTGACGGAGCTATCGACGAAATGTCTAACCGAGTAAATGACATCGGTATTACTCAGTCTTCTCTTTCTGTACGTGAAGAGACATTGTCTGAGTCTATAAGTGCGAACGAATCTGCTAAGTCTCGTATCATGGATACCGACTTTGCGAAAGAACAAAGTAAATCTGTGAAACTTCAGATTCTACAACAGACAGCGACTTCATCCCTTGCGCAAGCAAACATGGGACCACAGTCCGTACTTGGATTCCTCGGATAATCTGAAATCTAAAGAACCACATTTTAAATCCATATCGTCTGAAAGGGCGGTATGGATTTTTTGTTTAAAGCCTTTCTTTCAAAAGAATTGTATCGGGAATTTTTTTATTCTTATATTTAAGACAATTAACTCTTAAATAGAATATATGCTTTTATCTAAGTCTTGTGTATACGGTCTGAGAGCCAGTCTCTATCTTGCCTCAAGGAGGGAGGGGGACTATACTTCTATACGAGAGATGAGCGATGAACTGGAAATCTCTTTTCACTTTTTGACCAAGATCCTTCAACAGCTTACTGCCGATTCACTAATGGAATCCTACAAAGGACCTAATGGAGGCATTCGACTTTCAGCAAAAGGTGAACGAGCAACGCTGCTTGATGTCGTGATCGCTATTGATGGCCCCGGCCTATTTACCCAATGCGCACTTGGGTTACCAGGTTGTGGATCTGCGACACCCTGTCCGCTCCACGATAGCTGGTTAACCGTTAGAGAGTCAATTAAAGACATGTTAGAAAGAACCAATTTAAAGGAACTAGCCAGAGAGGGTAAAGCCAACAAGTTTCGCATCACGGCAGAAGGCTCTTTTTCCTGGCAGTAAAAAAATTTGAACTAATAAAAGATAAAATACTCTTAAATATGCTTAACAAAGAAACAGTATCCCAAAAAACAGTAGGGCAGATTGTTGCCGAAGATTACAGAGCTGCGCAAGTATTCAGGTCATATGGCCTCGATTTTTGCTGTGGTGGAAAAGTATCATTGGAATCTGCCTGTGCAAAAAAAGATCTCGACTTAGCTACCATCGAGAAAGACCTAAATGCTCTCGATTTTGATGCAGGATCAAACCATAACTACAATGATTGGTCGCTGGATTTTCTGGTGGATTATATCATAAACAATCATCACAGCTTTGTGCGGAAAATGTTGCCGGAAATTAGTTTCTACGCTGAAAAAGTAGCTCGCGTTCACGGTGAAAGAGATCCCGAACTACTCGATATTCTACAAAATGTAAATCTGCTGAGAAGTGAAATGCTTGGGCATCTTCAGAAGGAAGAGGAAGAGTTATTCCCACAAATAAAGGACCTGGTAGAGAATCAGAAGAAAGGCTCGGTGAAGGAAGCTATTGTTGAGGCTCTGGAAGATGAGCATGACAAAGCCGGTGGATTAATGGCCAAGATAGAAGAACTAACCAGAGGATTTAATCCGCCTGAAAATGCTTGTGCTTCTTACCGGGTTCTATTTCAAAACCTGGAAGGCTTTCAGCAAGACTTGCACAAACATGTACACTTGGAAAACAATATTCTCTTCCCAAAAGCCTTAGAGCTCGAAAAGCGTTTGAATTAGAAATTAGGGGGGTGACGATAAAGTCACCCCTTTCTTCATTCGGTCTTCACAAAAACAGGGTATTGTAGATTGGGGTTGATCGTTTACTTCTCCGCTAACATGCACTTAATAGAATCCTATGCAAAATTCTCTACACACTTTCTCCATTCCCGTAATGGGAACGGGGCACTCTATCGACTCGCCCATACGCGTTGCACCTTATGGTATAAATTCAGTCATTTCAATTGTTGACGATTTATTGATCGAGAGAGTCCGCAAACACTACGCAACCCTGTTTGAACTTCCATATGAGAATATCCCGAGGAATGCGGAAGACGGCAGAGCAAGAAGGATCACAGCATACCTTGACTTGGTACAAGAGATCGTGAATCAGAAATTTGAAGCGATCAAAAGTCAGCCTTTCTTCGAAAACAATGAGAAGTCGAAGTACTTTGAAATGCTTCCTAACACTTCTGATATCAAGAAAAAGTATCAGGATCTATTAACGATGAGTCCGGGGCAGAATCGGGAAGAACTAGCTTCAGAACTTAACAACAACATGAAGCCCGGCTCTATCGACGTTAACATTATGTCGAAAGTTGATGGTTTCAGTTTTCCGAATAGCGGACAGCCCATGACGGCAGAATATAGTGATGGAAGTGCGGCTCTTCGTGGTTTTGCAAACAGCGTGGTGTCCTCCAGCTTAATATTATCTGCGGGTTTTAACCCAAGGTTATACAATTATCTGGCAGAGTTTGGAGATTTTTATCGGGATGTGAAAGGCCAAATCAAAAAGAACATTATTTTAAAAGTAAGTGATTTCAGGTCGGCACTAATTCAGGGTAAATATCTTGCCAAAAAAGGTCTAGAAGTGTTCGAATACCGGGTTGAATCGGGCTTAAACTGTGGTGGCCATGCCTTTGCCTCCGATGGATATTTGCTGCCATCTCTTTTGAAAGAATTTCGGGAAAAAAAGGAAATGCTGAGTGCATCCATTCAACCTTTAATTGAAAAATTTTATGAAGAACAGCGAGAAGGTGGATTTAGTAAAGACTGGGAACCCAATCAGCCCCGAATAACTGTTCAGGGAGGGATTGGTACCAGCGGTGAAGCACAGCGGTTGCTCGAAGATTTTGGTATGCATGCCACCGGTTGGGGAAGCCCTTTCCTCATGGTTCCGGAAGCTACCACGGTAGATGATCCAACCATGAAGATTCTCCAGGAAGCTAAAGAAGAAGATCTGTATTTGTCGGGTGTGTCTCCGCTAGGTGTTCCATTTAACAATGTCCGGAACACTGGTTCTGCAAAATGGCATCAGGAACGTATAGAGAAAGGAAAGCCCGGTTCACAATGTCCAAAAGGGTTTTTGGAGTCAAATACCGAATTTACTGAGAATCCTATTTGTACGGCCTCAACCCAATATCAGCTGTTGAAGATTGAGCAGATAAATCATAGTGGAATCTCTGAGGAAAAGAAATCGAAGCAGCGGGAAAAAGTATTAGAAAAAGCCTGTTTGTGTGATCATTTAGGAAATGGAGCGTTAATCACCTTAGGTGTTTTGAAGCCAAATCGTGCGCCACAAGCTATTTGCCCCGGTCCAAATATTGCCTGGTTCAACAGGAAGTATAGTCTCCGGGAAATGGTAGATCATATTTATGGTAAGAGCGCTTCATTGGTACCAGAAGAGCGCCCCCATATGTTCGCGAAAGAGTTGGTGATGTATGTCGATTATTTTGAGGAGTTGGTGAATCAAAGTGAGAACCCTCAGGACGACTTCAAAAAGCTGAGACGCTTTAAGAAGAATCTTGAAGATGGAATGGAATATTGTCTCGAGATTGCGGAAGAAAAGGCCTATGAGTCTGAAAACTTGGCTTCAATCCCGAAAACGGTAAAAGAACAAAGCAAGCGTTTGACAAGCATATTTAATGCTTTAGAGGCATCAGCTATGGCTTTGACTTAATTACAAGGGCTTATTTATGCCATTAATAACCCGAATATTTCTTAAAACCGGATTACTATATTTTATTGGAGCTTTGTTAGTTGGGGTTGCTCTGCAGGTTGATTTCCTGGGCATCCCCAACCTTGTTCCTTTATTCTGGCACATGTTGATGCTGGGCTGGATTACCCAGATTATTTTTGGGGTTTCTTTGTGGATGTTTCCCGGCCGCATTAAGGAGGAAAGTTTCCAAAACCAAAAGTGGAGCTGGCTTACCTATATACTTTTGAATAGTGGATTGATTTTAAGGCTTATCTCTGAGCCTATGATCTTACAGTCCGAGGCCTATTTTTGGAAAGTACTGCTAACGATCTCAGCTGTTTTACAATTTGTGGCTGTTATCTGCTACGTAATTGAAATATGGCCTCGAGTGCTCTCTATAAAACAGCGACGAAAGAAGAAGAGGGCTAATAAGCTGACATGACACTTCCCTCTCGGTTACTCATAAAGTCTTCACTCATTTATTTACTGATCGGAGCTTTTTTGGGAATGATTTTACTTATCAATAAAGGGCTTAATTTTGAGCCTGCTATCTGGGTGTTCCTTCCAGTTCATATAGAATTGATGATTTTTGGCTGGATCATACAGTTTACTTTAGGTGTGGCATATTGGATGCTCCCTCGGTTTTTAGAAGGGGAGCCAAGAGGACAAACCTTCTTGGCCTACACCATGGTTTTTGTATTTAATCTGGGTATTTGGCTTTTAATTATAGCTGAATTGACGGATGTAAGCGACACACTTCGACTGTTAGCCCGAAGTCTGGAATTAGTGGGCGTACTTCTATTTGCCGGTCTTCACTGGAAAAGAGTCGTAACCTATAATAAAAAGGGAAAGCACTAAAGCTTATCGATCACCTTTTTGAGCATGTTCTGAACATCCGTAGCTACGTCGCCCAGATCATTATTTTGAATGGCTTGCATGGAAGCTACCGGGTCAACAGCAGAAACTTCTACCTCTCCATTTTCGTGCTCTTGAACAATCACATTACAGGGTAGCATTAAGCCAATATGACCTTCCGCTTGTAAAGCTTTATAAGCGTTAGGGGGATTGCAGGCACCTAGAATGCGGTATTTCCGGAAATCAACGTCCAGTTTCTTTTTTAATGTTTCTTTGATGTCGATTTCTGTTAATACGCCAAAGCCTTCTTCCTTTAATACGGCTGTTGTTTTTTCGATGGCATCATCAAAAGATAGATCTACTTTTTTACTGAAGTGATATGACATGTCAGTTCCTTATTTTGGTCCAAATTAGTTTAGTGTAGTGTAGCTATAACAACTTCTGGCTCCAATACGATCTCCGTTTTTACAGATCGGGAAATAAGACAAGCTTGGTCTGCCTTTTCTAAAATTCTAAGAGCTTTATCCTGCTGATCTTTGTCATTAATTACTAATGAGGGACGAAGAGTGATTTCAGACATCGCGAACTTTCCATCAACCCGGCTCATAACGCCAGTCGCCTTAATAGTAAGTTCTTCATATTCCAGTTTTGAATATTCCGCAATGGCCGCAAAAGTTGTCATAAAGCAACTGCTTATTGAAGAAACGAAAAGGTGTTCAGGAGACCAAATTCCTTCCACGCCACCGGGAAATTCAGGCGGTGTAGCCACTTCAATTTCTTCATCCAATTCTTCAGAACGGAGAATACCAATTCGTCCTTCTTTCCACTCTAAATCTACGTTATATAGATGTTCATCGGTGATCATAGCTGCTCCAGTTTTTGTTCAATAATTTGTTGTAACTGCGGCATTTGTACTACACCTGCTTGTTGCCATAGCACTTGTCCTTTATGGAAAAGTATTAGGTTGGGGATGCCCCGAACCTGATATCGAATAGCTACATCGGGATTTCGCTCCGTATCAATTTTGATGATGTTTATGGAATCGCCCATCTCTGATTTCAGCTTTTTTAAAATGGGTGGCATCATCTTGCAGGGAGCACACCAGTCGGCATAGAAATCCACAAGTACGGGAGTATCACCCTTTATAAGTTCAGAAAATGATTTCTTTTGTTTTTCAGTCTTGTCCATTGCGAATTATTTAACCTCTGTAAATTCTGGTTCTGATTCTTGATCGTCTGATTGATCAAAAGCATTGGTTGGTAGTCCACATGATTGGGATACCATGCATCCTTTGTTCGTCAAAGCTTGAAAGAAGAAAAATCCGCTAAACAATGCGGTTACGATTTCTTGGTCAATAATGGCCAGAGTGGCAAAGAAAATGGCAATACACAGAGCCACCCATCTCATTGTGTGCCAGTTGGTAAATAAAACTTGCTTAATCATTAAGTCTATATATCCTTTTTATGTGAAGGATATATAAAGCGTAACCAATCTATATTCCTGGAATTTGGACTAATAGAGTGGGATGGACATCGCTTAAGGTCTAACAAATCAAAAGAAAACCTCGAGCGAAGATCACTCTTCTTTAGTTACTCCTGCTACTTTTAAGGACAAGGTCAGCGTGAGTCCATAAGCAAGATGCATCAACAATCCGGCAAAAATCATCAGCCCTGGATACCATGTGTTGGAATAAAAAATACCGAAATCTTCACCTGCCGCCATCGATACAAAAGGGGAGATAATAAAACCTGCCGCAACAGTAATAATTACACCATAGATCAATCCCTGAATAATCCATTTGCCGGGAATTCTTTGCTGTAGAAAGGCTACCCAAATAAGTGCCAGCAATATTCCGCCTACATTGTAAGCAAGGTTTCCGAAAATGATATGATAGGGGTCGCCGGGCAGGGAATAATTAAAACTCGCCGTTAAAATATATCCGATATCTATTGCAGGGAATCCAACTCCCCCCAAAAGGAAGGCGATCATAGCCATCGCAAAGGTGGCAATAAAACCGGAAATAACAGTCCGAAAAAAGGTAGAAGAGCTCATATCAATCAGATTATTTAATTTTTCACTAATTACGGATTATACTAAAGTTTTACTTCTCACACTCTTTACAATTCAGTTTAGTACCTAACTTCAATTTGCGACCTTTTTCGGTAACAACCCACGGGCGTAGCTGCCAGGGAGGATCATGCCGTACATGCTGGGTGTGTCCGCATTCAAGTTCTGCAACCCAGTCATCTTTCTCGTCTTTATGGAATCCGGTAATAGCCTGCTTCATTGATGTATTGCTTTCATTTGTACTACTACAAGTATAAAAAATTATTTAAGACATCTTCATCTTAAATTCACAATACGCCTTTATTATTGAGCCAAAGGATATTTTATAAACAAATAAAAGACAAAATAGTCTTAAAACTTAAAATCAAAACTACACAATTATGAAAGTCTCAAAACTAATACTACCTATGGTGTTTGGTTTACTATTTAGTGGATTAGCAATAGCCCAAACGGCTGAATACACTTTGGATGGAAAAATATTTGGCATGCCAGAAGCAGAAGTATTCACGGAAGATTATGATGGTCCTCCCGTAGTTGGCGAATATGTTACCATGTTACCCAACTTGAAGCCTCTTGACTATGAAGGCAACAAACATCATGAAGTCCGCATAGATATTGTTGTTCAGGAAATAGAAGTAGCTGAAGGTGTTCGCTACCAAGCCTGGACATTTGGTGGGACCGTTCCCGGACCAGTGCTCCACGTAAAAGAAGGAGACCGAATTACCTTTTATATGAAGAACAGGTCGGACGAAGAAGTAACAATTACAGAGCCTAGTAAAGGAGGATCTCCTTTCATGAAGCAGGTTGCTGAAAACCCATACCAGAAAAATAAGCCGTCGATTATGCCTATGCCTCACTCCATGGATTTCCATGCAGGTACCGTTGCTAAGGATGACAAATGGAGAACTATAGGCCCTGGCGAAACCATTAAGTTTGACTGGGTTGCTAACTATCCCGGATCATACATTTACCACTGTGGAACCCCAAGTGTTTTAATGCACACATCTATGGGTCAGCACGGAATGGTGGTTGTAACACCAAAAGATGGCTATAACACCGGCTATGAAGTAGACCGCGAATATGTGATTGTTCAAAGTGAGTATTACCTGACAAAAGGACCGGGTGAATTATACACCTATGATTTTGATGCAGCTTTTAGCAACAATCCATCGCACGTTGTTTTTAACGGACACCAAACCATACTTCACGACCAGCCATTGAAAGCTAACGCCGGAGAAAGAGTACGCTTTCATGTAAGCAACAACGGTCCAAGCGGAACATCCAGCTTTCACGTAATTGGTGGAATTTTTGACCGTGTTTGGCTTGAAGGACATCCATTCAACGAAATGCGCGGAATGCAAACCGTACTTTTAGGTGCTTCAAATTCTGCAACAATAGACATGATTATTCCTGAAGAAGGAAAATACGTTCTTGTCGATCATGAGTTTGTTGATGCTGAAAAAGGTGCAACAGGAACGCTGAAAGCCGGTCCAAGAAAGAACTAGCAACCAAAAATGTGGAGGCTTTTTGACTAAGCCTCCACAATAATCATTAGGCACAAAATGATGAGATTCCTAAAGAACATAGTTACACTTTTAGTGCTGTTGATGATATGTGGCTCAAGCCTGCTTCCGGCACAAGATGTACCGCTAACAAAGAAGGTACTTGTTCCGGCGGGATCTTTTCATGCAGTACTCCCTGAAGTTGCGGGAGAACCCATCCAGGTTGATTCTTTTTATATGGATGAAACCGCAGTGACCAATGAGCAGTTTGCCGAATTTCTAAAAACCAATATAAACTGGAGGCGATCTGAAATCCCTCCGGTTTTTACTAATAAAGGATACCTGAGAGAATGGAAATCTGATCTGGATCCGGATTATGAAAATGTTGGAACGAACCGGCCTGTAACACGGGTCTCCTGGTTTGCAGCAAATGCATACTGTGATGCACAAGGTGGTCGGCTCCCCACACTTAATGAGTGGGAATATTCAGCTCAACTACTGGGGATTACCGATAAAGCGGCTATGGACAAATTCAGCAGTAGCTTAATAAGCTGGTATTCGGGAATTGATGCTCAAAACCTGGCCGAAGTAGGTACCACCGGTATTGTTACAACCAAAGGTGTAAAAGATCAATTTGGGTTAGTGATGGAATGGGTGGAAGATTTTAAACCCATTATAGCGGATGAACTTTCACTAGACTGTGGCACTATAGGACGTATGAATACCCTGAACAGCTTATACAATTATGCGGCTTCTATACGCTATATCACCCGAATGAGCTTCAATCCAAAAATTACAACAGGTATGGTAGGCTTTCGGTGTGCGTATGACAAACCAGTCGATACCTCCCAAAATCAAAACGAGGAATCATTATGAAATCGTTACGAATATATGCGCTCCAATTAATTATATGTATGCTTTTCTCTCAGAATATTTGGGCACAGCATGAGCATCAAGAACATCAGAAGTCAGCCTTAAAGGCGGGGGTGGTAACAGATCATTCTTTGTATCATTTGGAATCAAGCTTTACCAGCCATAGAAATGAGGAAATCAAACTTGCTGATTTTAAGGGTAAACCGGTGATTGTGGTTATGTTTTATGGAAATTGCACACAGGTTTGTCCCATTCTTATTAAAGATACCTGGCGTTTGTATGAGGCTGTGAATGAATCGATGAGAGAACAAGTACAAGTACTTGCTATTTCGTTCGACACAGAAAATGATAGTCCTGAAGTATTGAAAACATATGCTGATTATGAACAGCTCAATATCCCCGGATGGCATTTCCTGACGGGGAAAAACACTGATATTCGAAGTTTAGCCATGATGTTAGGAGTGAAGTATCAGCGACAAAGTGATGGTAATTTTGCTCATTCAAACCTGGTAACTGTATTGGATAAGAAAGGAGAAATCTCTACGAGGGTAGAAGGGCTAAATCAACCAATGATTGAAGCTGCTAAAGCAATTGAACAAATTATATCTGAACCCATTCAATAATGAAAATCAAAGGGTACATATTACTGGTGTTTGGGTTGATGACTGCTTCTCATGCATTCAGCTTTTCATCTGACACACTGAAGGTCCAGATTTTGGGAATAGGAGAAGACGCCAGATTCAGTCCGGTTGTTTTGCAGGTTCAACCCGGTGATGTAATCCTGTTTGAAGTTGTGGAAGGGTTACATACCGTAACTTCGTATCACCCTGACAATCGCCGTCCACTAAGGATTCCAACATCCGCACAATCCTTTGACTCTGGAATGTTAAATAAAGGAGATCGTTGGTTTTTGGAAATAAAAGAAGAGGGAGTGTACGATTACTTTTGTATTCCTCATGAACGATTGGGCCACGCCGGAAGAATTATTTCGGGGACCAGTACTTCTGCAGATTATGATGACTCACTTATACCGGTAGAGGTAGCGAAAACTTTAAAGTCCGGTGAAGTTACAGAAGCAGAATAAGTACTGAATCAGTCAGGCTGATTTCGTGTATTTAGAGCCCAATAATGCTTGATAATTTTCTTAAGTTATGGATGTTGAAACTATCATCATTGAGGTCAGAATTGCATCGTTTTTTAAAGAAGTTAATGCAGCGTTGGGAGGTAGAGAATTATTGGCAAGTTGGGCTCATCCTATTCATATTTGCCATTACCGGAAGCACAGCCCTTTACGTTAGGAAGTTTATTTTTCAGTTAATAGGTTTTTCAGAAAGCACTCCATTCTGGGAAGAAGCAGTTATGTGGGTACTTATTGTTTTCCCAGCTTATCAGGTTTTATTTCTCGTCTATGGGTTTTTACTGGGACAGTTTGATTTTGTATGGCGATTTGAAAAAAAGAATTTACTCAAGTTAAAGAAGCTATTTGTAAGGAATAATTAGTTCCTTTGCTCTTCCCAACTCATTTAAGACAATATCTCATAATAGCATGCCTGTTAATGCCAGCTATTGGTTATTGATAGTCATATTGAATTGAGCCGAAAATCGAGAATCTCCAAACAATTGAAATTCACAAGCCAAAAAATTCTATATTGGCTCAAATTAGGGTAAAAATTTGCGCAATATGAAATGCTTATTACTTCTTTCCTGCATGCTTATGGTTGGATTTGCAGCTTGTACAAACAAAAATATGAACAATAATAAGGCAAGTAATATGGAGATTTTTGGGAGCCTGGAGGGTGATCGGGAAGTACATTTGGTAACACTGGAAAACAGCAACGGACTTAAGGTAAAAATCACTAACTACGGTGGGATCGTGACTTCAATAATGACTCCAGATTCTGAGGGTGATTTTGATAACATCGTTTTGGGGTTTGACTCGTTGGATAAGTATCTGGCCGGGACTCCTTACTTTGGAGCAATAATTGGCAGGTATGGAAACAGAATAGGTGACGGTGCTTTTACTCTGAATGGTGAGTCTTATCAGTTGGATATTAATGATGGTGATAATCACTTACATGGTGGCGAAATAGGTTTTGATAAAGTGTTATGGACCATTGAAGAAGTGACGGAGAATTCTCTGGAGTTGTCATATTTAAGTGAAGATGGAGAAAGCGGGTATCCAGGTAACCTTCAGGTAAACGTTGTATATACCCTTACCCCTGAGAATGAACTGAGAATGGACTACACCGCCACCACCGATAAAGCAACACCGGTTAACTTAACCAACCATAGTTATTTCAATCTTTCAGGAAATCCAGAAACTCAAATTTTGGACCATGAGCTTACGATTAATGCCAATCAATACACACTGGTTGATAACGAGCTCATTCCAACCGGAGAAATAGCTGCCGTTGAGGGAACCCCTTTCGATTTTACCCAACCTTTCGAAATTGGAGCCAGAATTGATGAGGTAGAAGGTGGATATGATCACAACTATGTGATTAACGATGCAGACGGAACAATGAAATCTGTTGCCATCCTTTTCGATCCTCAAACAGGAAGAGAACTTGAGGTACTTACAGAGGAACCCGGAATTCAATTCTATTCAGGTAATTTCTTAGATGGCACTCTTACGGGGCCTGATGGCTCGAGTTTTATTCAGCACAGTGCTCTTTGTTTAGAAACACAGCATTTTCCTAATTCTCCTAATGAAGACAACTTTCCGTCAACCATTCTTCAACCCGGAGACACCTACCAAACATCGACTATTTATAAGTTCTCGGTTCGCAACTGAGGCTATAATAGTTAGAATTCTTTACCTCCAACATTTTCATCATGAAGAAATTATTTCTGCTTTTAGCACTTACTCTATTCCCACTGAGCGCACAGGTACTTGCACAGTCAACTATAATTGTAAATGTAGACCAAGCTGAACATACAATCAGCGAGCACATATATGGACAATTTGCAGAACATCTGGGTAGGGGAGTCTATGAAGGCATTTGGGTTGGCTTAGATTCAAATATTCCCAATACAGAGGGTTATCGCACGGATGTTTTAGAGGCCCTTCAAGAACTTCAAATCCCAAATATTCGCTGGCCCGGCGGTTGTTTTGCGGATGAATATGATTGGAGGGATGGAATCGGGCCACGCTCAGAGCGACCAAAGACTGTAAATACGCACTGGGGTATGGTGATTGATGATAACAGCTTCGGAACTCATGAATTTCTTCGCTTCACTGAGCTTATCAATGCTGAGCCATATATATCTGCTAATGTTGGAAGTGGTACGCCGGCCCAGATGCAAGACTGGCTTGAGTACATGACTTTTTCGGGAGACAGTGAGCTAGCAAATCTCCGCCGCATAAATGGCAGAGAAGAGCCCTGGGACATCAAGTTCTTTGGTATTGGAAATGAAAGCTGGGGGTGCGGAGGGAATATGACTGCAGATTACTATGCGGATCTTTACCGCCGCTACCAAACGTATGCTAAAAGCTTTAATGATACTCCATTATATAAAATTGCCAGTGGCATGTATGATGTTGAGTATGAATGGACGGAAACGGTAATGCGCGAGGCTGGAAATATGATGGACGCTATCTCTTTGCATTATTATACAATCCCGGGTGAGGGGTGGGCTGACAAGGGTCCTTCTAAAGATTTCGGAGAAGAAATGTATTACCGGGGACTCAAAGCAGCATCTCTGCTGGACGAGTTTATCACCAGACATTCTGATATTATGGATCAATACGATCCTGAAAAAAATGTAGCACTGGCCGTTGATGAATGGGGCGTTTGGACGAACCCGCTAGAGGGTACAAACCCAGGTTTTTTAGAGCAACAAAATTCTCTTAGGGATGCGCTGATAGCCTCTTTAAGTCTGGATATTATGAACGCGCATGCCGAAAGAGTGAAGCTTGCGAACATCGCCCAAACAGTAAATGTATTACAAGCTATGATTATTACCGATGGCGCTGATATGTTTCTAACTCCAACGTACCACGTATTCCACTTTTATAAAGTACATCAAAACTCAGTGTTACTGCCCATTCACATTCATGCAAAAAAATATGAAGGGCCGGGAGATAAGGAAGTTCAGGACAGGTTTGAGCTAGCAGATAGTGAACCCGGAGTGCCGGTTATAAGCGCAACGGCTTCCAGAGATAAGAACAGAGTAATGCATTTTACAGTCACCAACACTCATCCAAAAGAATCGAATGATGTTATCATAGAAATTCGCGGTGCAGAAGCAAACCGAATTGTATCCGGCTCAGGCAGGCTTTTAACAGCAAACTCAGTAGATGCGGTTAATACAGTTAATAATCCTCAACAAGTTGCCCCAGTTTCTTTTGAAAATGCAAGGTTAAGAGACGGAAAGCTAAGCTTAGAGATTCCGCCACATTCTATCGTGGTTATTAGTGTGGAATGACAGCAGGAAACAGATTATTATCCTTTTTCTTTTGAAGTGAATTATATTCTGCATATTAACTCAAAATTATTGGGTTAAAATGAAGTTTAGGAATAAAGTTTTTTATGAAGGAAGACTACTACAAAGATCATGACAAATTATTAGTTGCTCTGGATTGTATCATCTTTGGGTTCGATCGAAATGAACTGAAGTTGTTACTTATAAAGCGTGATTTCGAACCTGAGAAAGGAAAGTGGTCACTAATGGGAGGGTTTCTTAATAAAGATCAAAGTCTGGATGACGCAGCCGGGCAGATTCTAAATAACCTTACGGGCTTACAAAATATATATCTAGAACAATTATATGCCTTTGGAGATTTAAATAGGGAGCCGTTTGACCGAACCATTTCGGTAGCCTACTATGCTTTGATTGATATTCATGAACACGACAAAGAATTAGTAGAACAACATTCAGCCTCTTGGTTTTCTATACATGAAATTCCGGATTTAATCTTTGACCATGAGGATATGGTTGAAGCCGCCCTAAAGCGTTTGAGGTATAAAGCTTCTCATCAACCAGTAGGTTTTGAACTTCTACCCGAAAAATTCACGCTCCCGGAACTGCAGAACTTGTACGAGAGCATCTATGATACCAGGCTTGATAAGAGAAACTTCCGCCGAAGAATTCTGTCTATGGATGTCTTAATTAAGACAGATGAAAAACAAAAAAAGTACTCTAAAAAAGGGGCATTCTTTTACGAGTTTGACGAAAAGAAGTATTCAGAAAAAGTTACAGCAGGGGATCATTTGGTCTTCAAGCCGCTTACATCCTAGACGTTCAATTGATATTTAGCAGCAATTCACGAGTAACAATAACTTGATGTTGAAATCAAATTATTTGTGTGAAGTAAAAAAAGGTGTTAAAATAACACTTATAAACAATTCCTGAGTATTCAAGCTTAGAATGAGTGGTTCTAAGTTTAGCATTGGTTAAATAAAATTTAGGTGCAATGAGATATGTAATTGGTGTTGATTATGGTACCGATTCTGTACGCTCGGTTCTCGTTAATGAAAAAGGAGATGAAATAGCTGAAGCTGTGCATTATTACTCCAGATGGGAGAAAGGAAAATACTGTGATCCTGGCACAAATAGATTCAGACATCACCCTCTTGATTATCTGGAAGGTTTAGAAAGAACGCTAAAATCCGTTATAGCTTCGGTTTCTGAAGGGGAAGCTAAAAACATTAGAGGCATCTCAGTAGATAGTACAGGTTCTACTCCTGTAGCTGTAGACAAAACAGGAACTCCAATTTCTCTAAAAGAGGGATTTCAAGAGAATCCAAACGCGATGTTTATTCTCTGGAAAGATCACACCTCAATTAAAGAAGCCGGTGAAATCAATGCTTTATCCCGTTCTTGGGGCGGTATAGATTACACAAAATATGTGGGCGGTATATATTCTTCAGAATGGTTTTGGGCAAAAATTCTCCATGTATTAAGAGAGGACAAAGAAATACGAGAAGCCGCTTATTCCTGGGTTGAGTTATGTGATTGGATACCCTACGTATTGACCGGAGCCAATGATGTCCATGAAATGAAGAGGAGCAGATGCGCTGCAGGACATAAAGCAATGTGGCATGATGAATTTGGCGGTTTACCAAGTGAAGATTTTTTGGTCAAACTCGACCCTTTGCTTTCAGGATTGCGAGACAGATTGTATGAACACACCTACACTTCTGATAAAGCGGCGGGGACAATTTCAGAGGAATGGGCTAAAAAACTTGGACTTTCTGATGATGTAGTTATCGGTGTTGGAGCTTTTGATGCACACATGGGAGCTGTTGGGGGCAACATTGAGCCTTATCAACTGGTAAGGGTTATGGGAACCTCAACCTGTGACATGCTAGTGGCTCCGAAAGAGGAGGTAGGCTCTAATCTGGTAAGAGGCATCTGCGGTCAGGTTGACGGGTCAATTCTTCCAGAGATGGTTGGCTTGGAGGCAGGTCAGTCTGCCTTTGGAGATATATACGCTTGGTTTAAAGACCTGATTCTTGATCCATTCAAAGAAATTATTCAAGACTCACAAACATTATCCAGTGAGCAAAAAGAATCACTCATCGAAGAAGCAACGGACAAGCTAATCTCAAATCTATCGGCGGCGGCTGAGAAGATCGAGGACGTTGATACGGGGATCATTACTTTAGATTGGTTGAACGGTCGCAGAACTCCAGATGCTAATCAAATGCTTAAAGGGGCCATTGAAGGTCTTGATTTAGGTAGTAATGCCCCGAAAGTTTTTAAAGCCTTAGTCGAAGCTACATGCTTTGGTTCTAAAATGATTGTAGATCGTTTTATAAATGAAGGAATCCGAATTGAAGGTGTAATTGGGATGGGAGGAGTGGCTAAGAAATCACCGTTTGTGATGCAAACCCTAGCCAATGTTCTGAACATGCCGATCAGAGTTTCTAAATCTGAACAAACCTGTGCATTAGGAGCAGCAGTTTTTGCAGCCACAGCTTCCGGAATATTTTCAACCGTTGAAGAGGCAAAGGAAAATATGGCGAGCGGTTTTGAAACCGTGTACGAGCCAAATACCGAAAAAGTGGAAAGCTATAAGGCGATGTATGACCGCTACAAGTCATTTGGTGAAGTGATTGAAAAAAGGATTATGAATTAGGCTAGGGTAATTGACCATGAGCAAGTATAAAGATCTAAAACAGGAAGTGTACGAAGCCAATATGAGGCTCCCAGAGCTGGGTTTGGTGCTGTTTACCTTCGGGAATGCAAGCGCTGTTAACCGTAAGGATGAAGTATTTGCTATAAAACCTTCTGGTGTTCCTTATCAGGAACTGAAGCCGGAAGATATTGTGATTGTAGATTTTGACAACAATCTTGTTGAAGGAAACATGCGCCCATCATCAGATACAAAAACCCACGCCCTTCTTTATAAAACATGGGAGAAAATTGGTGGAATTGTACACACTCATTCTACTTACGGCACAGCCTGGGCCCAGAGCCAGCTGGATGTTCCAATTATGGGAACTACTCACGCAGATCATTTGACCCATGATATTCCTTGTGCGCCCCCGATGGCAGACGAAATGATTGAAGGTGATTATGAACACGAGACTGGAAATCAAATTATAGACCTATTCAAAAAGAGAAACCTTTCTTATGAAGAAGTGCCAATGGTACTTGTTGGGAATCACGCACCATTTACCTGGGGAAAAACAGTTGAAAAGGCCGTTTATAATAGTGCTGTGTTAGAAGAAGTAG
This sequence comes from Balneola sp., assembly GCA_002694685.1. Classification (NCBI taxonomy): domain Bacteria; kingdom Pseudomonadati; phylum Balneolota; class Balneolia; order Balneolales; family Balneolaceae; genus Balneola; species Balneola sp. The sequence continues at coordinate 810,284 of NZMW01000001.1, read as the reverse complement.
CTAAAATGGCTTACCTGACTCTTCAGATTAATCCTGATGCACCTCGACTCAAAGACAGCTTAATTAAAAAGCATTATGAACGTAAACATGGTTCGGATTCATACTACGGACAGGATGAATAATTTAAAGATGTGAATGGGTTTTTGAGAGCATTACATAGTTGCCTCAGGTAACAGAATTTTTAAAACAAGCAGGGTTCGACAATGACTATAAATAAAGAAATCTGGTTTATTACAGGGAGTCAGCATCTATACGGAGAGGAAACCCTTAAACAAGTTGAAGCCCACTCCAAGAAAGTGGCAGATGGACTGGCTGCAGAGGTTAAAGCTCCCGCTAATATCATATTTAAATCGGTTTTAACAACTTCAGACGAAATTAAAAATATCTGTAGGGAGGCGAACGGCGATGACAACTGCATTGGACTTATTACCTGGATGCATACTTTTTCTCCAGCCAAAATGTGGATTAAAGGCCTTCGAATTTTAGATAAACCATTTGCACATCTTCACACCCAATTCAACAGAGATATCCCTTGGTCCGATATTGATATGGATTTCATGAACCTAAACCAATCCGCACATGGCGGACGAGAATTTGGGTTTATTAATGCTTTTATGGGGATTGACCGGAAAGTGATTGTTGGTCATTGGGAAGACCCTGATGTTATTAAAGATCTGGACACCTGGATCCGCGCTGCGATCGGTAAAGATGAGCTTCAGAACCTTAAAGTTGCTCGTTTTGGCGATAATATGAGAAATGTTGCTGTTACTGAAGGCAACAAAGTTTCAGCGGAAGTTCTTTTTGGATTAGATGTTAAAGGCTTTGGTGTCGGAGACTTGGTAGAATACGTGAATGCGGTACCTGAGGAAGACCTAGCCAAGCTTATTGATGTTTATAAGAGTAAGTATGCCATTACTGATTCCGACGCTTCTGATGAAGAATTTAGAAATGCTATCAAAGAAGCTGCTCGTATCGAATTGGGGATAAAATCTTTTTTAGATGAAGGAGGTTTCAAAGCTTTTACTACTACTTTCGAAGACCTCCACGGTCTCGCCCAGCTGCCGGGACTTGGTGTGCAGCGTTTAATGGAGCAGGGCTATGGATTTGCCGGGGAAGGAGATTGGAAGACTGCGGCTCTTGTTCGTGTAACTAAAGTTATGGCAGAGGGACTAGAAGGTGGTACATCTTTCATGGAAGATTACACCTACCACTTTAATCCGGAAAAACAGCAGGTTTTAGGAGCTCATATGCTCGAAATTTGTCCATCTATTGCAAGCGCAAAGCCTTCTTTAGAAGTTCACCCATTGGGAATTGGGGGAAAAGCAGATCCTGCGAGACTTGTTTTTACTGGTACGCCCGGCAAAGGACTAAACGTTGCACTAATGGACATGGGAAATCGTTACCGAATGGTTGTGAATACCGTTGAGGCAGTCGATACTCCCGAGTTGCCGAACTTACCTGTGGCTAGAGTGTTATGGAAACCACACCCGAATTTAAAAACTGCAGCTTCTACCTGGATTTTAGCCGGTGCAGCTCATCATACTTCATTCAGTCAGGCGTTAACGGTCGATCACATCCGTGATTTTGCTGAGATGATCGGTGTTGAGTGCTTAGTTATTGACGAAGATACAGACATTCACTCTTTTAAGAGAGAAGTACGATCTAATGAGGTTTACTATAGCAGTATGAAAGGACTTCGTTAAGTGGTTTTTTTGGCAGGCTCTGCTTAGTCCTTTAAAGGGATGCTGAAAGTTGGATTATCTGGACTAAATCAGTACTGGAGAGTAAATAAGTGAACAAACCAACAGAGATTGCAGCGTGCAAACCAACAGTCAAAGTGAGGTAAGTGAGTTTTCCCTGACCCATATTTTTTGACATATCTACTGCAGCTATATTAAATGCCGCAAACCATACAATTACGAAAACAAGAGCAATGCTTAAAAGGGAAGTAGCCCCGAAACCGGTTATATATAAAGTGAGCATTATGGTGGTCAGGATGAAGTCGATAAAGAACAGTCCGGCATAAAGGTTTATAGCTTGGCTGAAATGCTCAATATGCTTAGCAGGGATGTATAGCCATAAAAGGGCAATCACTTGTGTCAACAAGGCAATGACTATCCCAAGAAAGAAAAAGGATAAATAATTAAAACCTGTTATAGCCAAAATAGGCAGGTGATGAAAAAAGGCTTCTACTCCAACTTCAGTGAATAAAACCTTAGCTGAAATATAGGATACTATTCCTGCGAATAGGGCATGCTGCACCATGAGAAGTACCCCTCCTAAAGCCGCCCGTTCACGGTAGTGAAGAATATCATCAACAAAAAAACGATGTGCTAAAAAGTATCGTAACAGCATAGGACGAATGTAGGGCAGGAAACGAAGCTGAATGGATAGCCCCAGCCAAGAGAGCAATAGTATTAGCACCAGCCAATTGGGAAAAGGAGTGGGGTCTGGTTTGGCGTTCGGAAGTGCCAGTTGCCAATTATTAGTTTCCTTATACTCAACGATACTTTGCGAAAGCTCAGCATAGTTTTTAACAGCCTCAATCAGCCAATTACTGTTTACAAAGACTAATGAATTTCTTGAATTCATGAGTTCATCAAAGCGATATAGATCAGTCTCGGAAAAACTCAGGTGAGGTAAGTAAATAGCAAAGTGTTGCTCAGTATTATCTAAATAATACCACTTGTCAGTATTGAAGGCATAGAATGATATACTAGACATGCCAGCGAATGATGCCAGGAAAGGCTTAATAATTTCATCAAAACCTGGATGGGCTATTTGGCTGTTACTCAATAAACCAATGCCTCTGATATAAGTATTATTCTGGTACCTGTTTACATCGGAAGTTAGTTGTCTTAGAAGGGTATCTTTGTTTTCAGAAAGGTCGGAAACAGTTAAAAACTCGGGTTGGAGTCTGACGAAAACCGTAAATGAAGTACCTTCAAGCAAAGAAAGTATTTCATTATTTACAGGGTGGGAGAGTTCAATATACTCAACTCCGGAGCCTTTAAATAAATCTAACTCAGATTGAGCTTCCTCCAGCGTTTCCGGTTGGTCCCAAACAACACCTAAAGCTGGCTGTGCTACCGCCTGCATTGTTATTCCAAGCAGGAAAAAAATCAGTAGAGCTGTATTAAGATATGTTTTAATACCACCCACTTAGGCTACAACTTCCGCTCCGTAATATTCGGACAGAGTTGTTTTTCTGATGGAACGAGCAATTAATGTTGCTGAAGTTGTTTCTGTAACTTCTACTTCCACATAATCACCGGGCTCAAAATCCTTACGGTCAAATACTACCATTTTGTTGGTATCCGTTCGGCCGCTCATCTGTTCGTCTGACTTTTTACTGGTACCTTCAACTAAAACCAGATGCCGGCGACCCACTTCATCTTTATTTCGTTCTTCCTGAAGTTCACGCTGTTGAGTGATGATCTCAGTCAATCGGCGCTTTTTAACTTCCTCAGGTACATTATCTTCATACTTGCGGTGAGCAAGCGTTCGTTCCCGTTCAGAATAGGCAAACATATAGGCGAGGTCATATTCCACTTCAGCCATAAGAGACAAGGTCTGCTGATGCTCTTCTTCAGTCTCATCACAAAAACCGGTAATGATATCGGTAGAAAGAGAAACACCCGGAATAATGGACTTCATATTCTCGATCAGCTCCAAATATCCTTCCCGTGTATAAGGGCGTCGCATGCGTTCCAGCATGGTGTCGCTTCCAGCCTGAGCAGGGATGTGGATATAATTACAAAGGTTTGGTCGCTCTGCTATTAAGTGCAGTAAGTCGTTTGGAAAATCTTTGGGGTGGGGAGAGGAGAATCGGAAACGAATTTCAGGATCAACCTTACTTACCTCATCCATAAGCTTAGTGAATGTGTTCTCACCATCGAGGTAAGAATTCACATTTTGGCCTAGCAGGGTAATTTCTTTATAACCTTCGTCGCTAAGCTGCCGAACTTCCTTAAGGATCGATTCCATTGGGCGGCTTCTTTCCCGTCCACGTGTGAAGGGCACTACACAAAAAGCGCACATATTATCACATCCGCGCATGATAGATACAAAAGCGTTTACGCCATTACCGGTAGTTCTAACCGGAGCTATATCAGCATAAGTCTCTTCGAGTGAAAGGAGTACATTTACAGCTTTACGGCCGTCTTCAACTTCCTCAAGCAAACGTGGAATATCACGATAAGCATCAGGTCCGACTACAATATCAACCAAATGCTCTTGCTCAATTATACGATCTTTAATACGCTCAGCCATACAACCAAGCACACCTACCGTAAGCTCTCCATTTTCTTTTTTGATGGATCGCAATTCTTTAAGTCTGTTCCATACTCTGGTCTCCGCATTTTCACGAATTGAGCATGTGTTAACCAAAACTACGTCGGCACTTTCTGCTTCGTGAACCGGTTTCATGCCTTCTTCGAGCAAGATGGAATTCACGATTTCAGAATCCGCAAAGTTCATCTGGCAACCGTAGGTCTCTATGTAAAACTTCTTGTCTTTCACTACACTGAATTTTTTAATGAATTCGAAATATACAAATTATTGATCCGAAGGACTATCAGGCCACACATCGGGATGATCTCTCCAACTTGAAAGTAAGTCAAGATCGTCTCCATCTATGATTCCCTTTTCAACAGCTACGTTAACGAGTGTTTTATAGTCAGTGAGACTGTAAACAGGAACATTCGCATTCTCAAATCGCTGAGAAGCTTTGTCAAAATCATAGGTAAAGATTGATAGAACGGCTTCAACATTAGCGCCTACAAATTTCAGTGCTTCCACAACAGAAATAGCAGAACCGCCGGTCGAAATTAAATCTTCTATTATTACAGTTGATTCGTCTTTTTTAACACCGCCTTCAATTTGGTTGCCCATACCGTGGGCTTTTGCTTTTGCACGAACGTAAGCCATCGGCTTATTCAGATTTGCTGCAACCCATGCTGCGTGCGGAATTCCTGCTGTTGCTGTTCCCGTAATTACATCAACTTTTGAGAATTTTTCTTCTACAATTGCAGTGAATTCGTTCTCAATTTTATTTCTTATTTCCGGGAAGCGTAGCGTCAATCGGTTATCGCAATAAATCGGCGAATTCCATCCGGATGTCCATGTAAAAGGGTCATTGGGCCGTAAAACTACGGCATTAATTTCAAGCAAATGAGCAGCCAGCTCACGTGCAAATGAGGTATTGAGTATCATAAGTCTTTTAAATTCTGTTAGTGGTACCGCTGCGATGAGTGAGGTATCAGGCCATCCCTAATATTTTAGGCCAGCTAAAAATAAGGGTTTTTAAGCATATAAGCGCATATAATCCTGCCAATAAATCATCGGTTAAAATGCCCCAGCTCCCTTCTAAATTTTGGAGGCGTTTTATTCCTAAAGGCTTGAGAATATCAAAGAACCGAAAGAGCAGAAATCCGGCTGCCAGAATCCAAATATTGGTCATAATGATGTCTGTAAAAGAAATAGCAAAGAAGGTTAGAGCTTGGCCTGCCCATTCATCGCTTACCAGGCATCCGGGATCTTCTCCATATTTTTCTTCAAAAAAAGAGCCGACCCATAGTGTAATTGCAGATGAGAGTACTGCAAAAACCAGTAACAGTTCGTAAACCTGACTTTGAATGATAGCAAAGATGATGAGTAAAGCGACAAAACTGCCTGCAGTTCCGGGTGCCTTGGGAATGAGTCCGGAATAGAATCCCGTTCCTAAAAATCGTTTTAAAGCATTCACGATGGTTGCTGCTCTTTTTTGAAGAGTTCGCTATTCACCCAGATGTATTCAATGCCGGAGTAAACTGTAAGAGCAGTTACGAACATCATAACATAGAACAAAATACCCGAGTTAAAGAATAGGGCGGCTTGGTCTGCGAATTCTATATCAGCCTGTTTAAATACCCCAAGCAGGATGACGGCATACAAAAAGATCATCTGTACCATCGTTTTAAATTTAGCTGTAAACCGGGTTTTCAGGGGGATCTTTTTTCGCCCGGCATACAATCGCAAAGCAGTAATAAGCACATCTCTTATGACGATTGCAGCAACGGCCCACCATGGAAACTGAGAAGCATCTAAAAAAGGAAGGCAAAGAAAACCAGCAAAAGTGAGAAATTTATCGGCAAGCGGATCGATGAATACCCCAAAATCACTTTCCAGTTGATAGTAGCGGGCAATTTTGCCATCAAAGTAATCAGTAACGGCGGCAGTAGCGAAGACTGCGATACTAAGCGAACGCCAGATAAGTTCGTCCTGAACATACATAAACAGGAAAATGGGAGCCAGCACCATGCGTATGCTGCTCAGTATGTTGGGTAGGTTTTTCATGCGGTTTTAAAACTTCTTTTGTCAGCCAAACTTACTAACTAATTTATTCCATAACATGATTGAATTTATCTTAGCTATAATACCACAAAACAGTTGTGGAAATTGGACAGGCTAATACGGAATTTACGCCCCATGAAAGCACAGATCATCTCTATTGGCAACGAACTTCTTATTGGCGATACCATTAATACCAATGCCTCTTGGTTGGGGGAATTTTTAACAGGATTGGGTTTTACAGTCACCCAAGTTCACACCATTTCTGATGAACTTGAGCTAATTAAAAAAACGGTGAAAAATTCTCTTGAGGAATCTGATGTCGTTATATGTACCGGTGGTCTGGGCCCCACTCACGACGACATGACCAAGAAAGCTATGGTTGAGCTCTTTGATGTCGGCTACAAACTTGATCAGGAAACTCTGGATTATATTAAGTCTATTTTTGAGAAGCGGAATATTCCTTTTTCGAAATCGAATCATAGTCAGGCGGAAGTGCCTGAGAATTCGGAAGTATTGTTTAATAAAACGGGAACCGCCCCCGGGATGTGGTTTGATGTTGGAAGCTATCTCGCGGTTCTGCCCGGCGTGCCATACGAGATGAAGTATTTAATGAAGAAGAGGGTAGCTCCTAAACTGCGGGATGCGTTCGGCGATATTGGATATCTGTATTCACATTACATCAAAACTGCAGGGATTGGAGAAAGCACGCTTAGCGATCAGATCCTTGGAGATCTTTCCGGGTATTTCGAAAATGGAGTAAGCATGGCTTATCTGCCATCGCCTGGAGGTGTTACTTTTCGCCTGAATGGAAGTGGTGCAACGAAAGAGGAAGCCAAAGAAAATCTCCGGAATCTATCAAATATCATTCACCAAAAAGCCGGAAAATACATTTATGGAGAGGGTAAAGAGTTTAGTATCAGCGAGGCTGTAGGAGAACTGTTGAAGGAGAAGAGTTTGAGGATATCGGTTGCTGAAAGCTGCACAGGAGGATTAATCGCAAACACCTTCACCGATGTAGCTGGCAGCAGTGATTATTTTGACGGGGGAATTGTTTCTTATGCCGATCATGTGAAGGTAAATCAGCTGGGAGTTTTACAAAAGCACTTGGATACCGTTGGGGCCGTTAGCAAAGAGGTTGCGCTACAAATGGCTAAAGGTGTAGCTGAGAAATTGAATACTGAAATTGGGATTTCAACCACCGGAATTGCTGGTCCGGGAGGAGGAACTGAAGAAAAACCGGTAGGCACAGTTTGGATGGGTTTCTACCAAAAAGGCGGAGAGCATTTTGCCATAAAAGCGATGTTTACCAAAGATCGCCTCATCAATAAAGAAAGAACCAAGATGGTGCTTCTGGAAGTTACAAGGCGGATTCTGAAGGGCATTGAACCCATGCCTTATGATCTCAAAAAGCAGCTTCCTTGAAAAAATTCGTTGCACTCCATATCGGTTTTTTGCTGATGTCAGCTTCACTTTTTGCACAGGTTTCTGACTCTACGGCTGTTGATTCTGTCAACGTTGAAACGACTTCACCCGATTCCCTTCAAACAAAACCCAATGATTCATTAGCTCAAAAGAAAAAAGAAAAACCGAAACCTGAAGACGTTTCACCTTGGAGGGAATCCAATCCCGTGGGTTCTCATGTAATTACCAACGATAGTTTAATGCGTTGGCAGATTTGGCCAAACTGGGGCGATTTTCAGGCTTACCGCAACGATGTGATTTCATTTCGGCAAGGTACCAATGGTCGGGTAGATGCCTATCATATAAATGGGTACGAACCGCTTGAGCAGGAATTTGAGATGGAAGGAATCTCGCTCAATAATCCGATTACCGGCTTGGCCAACTTTAACCTCGTTCCCCACCGTAAAATTGGATTGGCCACAGAGAGCTATGGCGGTAACTACTATTCAGATATCAAGTTGAGAGATTATTATATCGTAAAACCCATCAGTTATTTGAATTATGATGAAGCCGGAGGAGCGTATCGAAACCTGGAATTTTTGGTATCGCAAAATTTTACCGAGCGGACAAACCTCGAACTTTCCTATTGGGATCGAAGAGGAGGGGGCTATTATCCAAACAGCAGTATAAACGGAAGTCAGGTTTTTGGGAAAGTGTATCATCATTTGAATGAACAGTTTCTGATTCGGGGAATGTATATGAGAAACCAGTTTACCAATGATGAACCTTTTGGTTATGTGGTTGGTGATCCGGTCACTTTCCCGTTCAGTGAATTTGGATCTGCTCCTCAAAGTTCGAACGGTAATTCTAAGCTCACCCGATGGGATTTAATTGGTGGAATTTATCATAGAAAAGATTCGTCATCGGTTGAAGATGCCGGACTAGAGCTATCTATTTCAAAAAATATGAAGAACCTGCGCTTCTCGGGGGATACCTTGGGATGGGATCTGCGAACTCTCAATGCCGATGTATTCAAGAGTTTTAATCTGGGTGGAATTTTACTTAGAGCAGAAGTAGGAGCACAAAACCATTCATTAGAAGGTGCTTCCACGCTAAGTGAAAGTTCCTGGTCAGAATTGAATGGAGAACTTTCTGCTTCCTATAATTTATTCAGAAGCAGCCGCATTTATGGAATAGCTAACATGGATAACAGAAATGATGGATCATTCGGTTATGATGTAACCGGAGGCTTAAAAGGAGAGCTTTTTGAAAGATTTACAGCGGGGGTAAGTGCATCAAGTTTTAGCCGTATTCCAACCATGCAGGCTATGTATTGGGAGTCTAAGAATTATACAGGAAATCCCGATTTGGAGAATGAGACAGGTATTTCTGCAGCCGGGAAAATCGATTTTAAGCTGACTCCGACTATCACCTTTGGAGCTTCCGGGAGATATAAAATCTCAGATAACTCCACGTTTCTATCACAGGATAGTTCGTTTATAAACAGTGGAAAAATTGACCACCTTGCCGGAACGGTATATGGTAGGTTTGAAAATCATCTTTTTGAAATAGAAAGTTCAGGCACGCTTCAGCAATTTAATTATGATGATCAAGATGCTCCATCTGCAGTGCTTAACCAGCAGGATCAAATTGTTTGGTTACGAAACTCAGCATTTGTGAAAGGGTATGTTTTTGATCGTGCTGCCTATCTGAAAATCGGAGTAAAAACCTTATTATCCCCATTGTATTATTCGGCACGAACATTCAATACCGAGTTAGGCTACTGGCAGGGAAATAGTACCTACCAAGAGCTTCCTTCGTTCTTTAGATTAGACGGGGAACTTTCCGCCCGTGTTCGGGGAATAATGGTTGTACTGAGATGGGAAAATGCCCTTGACGGATTAGGTCAGGCAGGGTACTTTGAGTCGGCCGGATTTCCAATGCCGCCAAGACGTTTAATTGTAGGAATAAGAGCACAATTCAGAAATTGATATGAGTTTAAAATACATTGTTCGAGAAGGATTTACCGGGATTAGACGAGCTAAACTTGCGGCTACTACTTCAATATTCTCTTTGTTTATAGCGGTGCTTTTATTGGGAATTTTAACCCGCATTGGGTTCAATGTCTACAGTCAGGCCATGTCGATCAAAGAATTGATTGAAGTAGAGGTGTTTTTGTTTGATGTGGATGAGCGAACAACCGATCAGATTCGCCAGGATTTAGAAGATGAGGAACTGGTTCAGGAAGTAACCTACATTTCAAAAGACAGTGCCTCTGCGGTAATGCGTAAAGAATTTGGGACAGGAGTTGAGGAATTAGCTGAATTAAACTTCTTGCCTGCATCATTCAGGCTCAGCGTGGATACTGATGCCGGCTCAGATAAAATTGAGACCTTGGTATCAAGACTTAGAAACCTCCGCGGCGTTGATGAAATTGAATATAATGCCGCTTTACTTAGGGTGATGGAATCAAACCTGAATACATTTTCACTGGTTGGGGGCGGACTTGGAATCCTGATACTTTTAGCCGCTTTGGTTCTTGTTTACAACACGATCCGACTTACCATTTATGCCAAGCGGGATTTGATCCGGGCTATGAAGCTGGTTGGCGCTACCAACAAATTTATCCGAAGTCCTTTTATAGTCGAAGGATTATTACAGGGACTAATTGCGGGCTCACTAGCAATACTCAGCGTTTTTGTGATTTTTGAATTTGCGATCCCGTTCTACCTGGCAGATCTTGGAACACTAAGCTGGCCATTTGGTCGCTGGTATTTTTTGGTAGGAGCAATGCTGCTGCTCTCAGTTTTGATGGGATGGTGGGGCAGCCGCTGGGCGGCACGCAGATTTATTCAGGAAACCTATATCTCAGGATAGAACCTTAGAAAGAATTCAGGATTCTTTGAGGTCAGCAGTCTTTTTATCTGTTTTCTGGCGCTCTTCACAAGCTTCTTTATTGCTGCAGGTTCCGAAGAAATGGAGAGAATGCCCGTCAATATCCATATCGTGAATTTCTGAAAGCATGCGCTGAATTTCACCAACTCTTGGGTCACAAAATTCAAGAACATGCCCACACTCTCTGCAAATAATATGATCGTGCTGTTGATAAGCATATGCACGCTCATAGTAATACTGACTTTTCCCAAACTGTTGGCGCTGAACCAAGCCACATTCAACCAGTAAATCCAGAGTATTGTAAACCGTTGCCCGAGAAACTCGAGTACCAGCTTCTTTCATTCGGAAGAAAATATCGTCGGCATCAAAGTGGCCATCGGCGGTATAGATTTCTTCCAAAACCATGAAACGCTCCGGTGTCTGGCGTTGGTTTCGCTCTTTTAGATAAGAACGAAAAATTTCCTTTACTAAATGTACGGTATCTTCTTGTGCTGGGTGTGCCATAGTATCTATTAAATTCCCTCCAAATATACGATTTGTAAACTTGCTTATGAAACTCATGCATTTGATTTCAAGAGTATTATATTTGAGGCGGAGTTACACAAGGAATAAAATAAAATCATATGCCTACTATAGTCCCTTTTGAAACACTCACAGAGTTGTTTCTAAACCTTTCGCAGAAATATAAAGGAGCAGGTAAAGCTCAATTTTATTATAAACCTAAGCCAGACGAAGCTTATCAGCCCATATACTGGGATCAGGTTACTGACGATGTGTATTCTATTGCGGCTTATTTAGTTGAGAAAGGGGTTGAGCGTGGTGACCGTGTAGGGATTTTAAGTGAAAACAGATATGAGTGGGCCGCTGTTGATCTGGCTATTCAGCTTGTTGGAGGGGTGAATGTCTCCCTTTATACCACACTTCCTTCCGGTCAGTGTGAATATATTTTGCAAGATTCCGGCGCTAAAATTTTCTTTGTATCCACCGGCCTTCAGCTCAAAAAAGCCGTCGAAGTTTTTGATAATTGTAAAGATCTGAAAGAAGTAATCGCTTTTGATGTTCCTAAGCTTGAGCATTTAATGGATGAGAATTATGTGAAGATGTTCGACGATATGCTGCTGGAGGGAGGGAAGCATCTTGAAGAGCATAAGGAGAGCATTAAGAAGCGTACAATGAAGATTGAGTCGGAAGATGTGGCCACTTTAATTTATACATCCGGAACTACAGGTAAGCCTAAAGGTGCGATGCTTACTCACCGAAATATTGTAAGCAACGTAAAAGCAGCAACCCAGCATATTTATTGGGACGACAAGGATCGCTTGCTTTCATTTCTGCCGCTTTGCCACTCATTTGAGCGCACAGCAGGCTATTATGCTATGATTTCTTCGGGTGTTGAAGTGTATTATGCCGAAAGTGTAGATACGGTTTCTAAAAATATGCCGGAAGCCAAACCTACCATCATGATTAGTGTACCTCGCCTTTTTGAGAAAATGTATAACCTAATTGTGAAAAGTGTAGAAGAAGGAAGTGACACCAAGAAGAAGATTTTCAATTGGGCGGTTGAAACCGGTCGTAAGTATTCTGAAGGCAAAAGAGGGTTTGTAACGCTCCAAAAGAAGATCGCCGATAAACTAGTCTTTGATAAGCTAAAGGAACGTACCGGTGGACATGTTCGGCTTTTTGTATCCGGTGGCGCTGCACTTCCTCCTGAAATTGATACGTTCTTCCAATGTGCCGGAATGAGCATCCTTCAGGGGTATGGACTTACCGAAACTTCTCCTGTAATGGCCGCTAACAAGCCCGGACAGGAAAAGGTTGGTGCAGTAGGGACAATCATTCCCGGCGTCACAGTAGCCATACAAGGACTTGAGAATGGAAAAATTATAGAGCAGATAAGCGGAGAAGATTACCCAACTAATAAAAGCTCCGAAGCAGGAGAGATCCTTTGTAAAGGCCCAAATGTAATGAAGGGTTACTGGAACAATGAGGATGCCACTAAAGAGATGATTGATGAAGATGGGTGGCTCCACACTGGAGACGTTGGGAAGTTTGATGAAGGATTCCTGAAAATCACCGATCGTATTAAACATATGATTGTGAATGCCGGCGGTAAAAACATTTACCCGGGACCAATCGAAGATTTATTCAAAACCAGTAAATGGATTGATCAAATTGTTGTAGTTGGAGAAGCTCAAAATTATATGGCCGCTATAATAGTGCCGGATTTTGAGGCTGTTGAAAAGTTCGCCAAACAAGAAGGCTTGAAGTTTAATGGAAACGAAGATCTTATTGAGCTTGATGAAGTGAAGAATATCTACAAGAAAGAGCTTCGGTCCTTCTCTAAAGAACTAGCTTCTCACGAGAAAATTAGAGACTTCAGGTTGGTAGCTAATGAATTTACCGTTGACACCGGAGAAATAACACCGACTCTTAAAGTGAAAAGAAGAGTGATTTCTGATAAATACGGTCACTTGATTGAAGACATATTCAGAGACGATAACGATTAATTATCGATCTCGTTAAAATTGGCATATGCTTAAAACCTGAGTTCGGATATCCTCTACTTTGTGTATCGGTAAGTAAGTTGTCACCCTGAACTTGATTCAGGGTCTGAGAAGAGTGACTTTCCGATACTGGGAAGTTTGTTCGCTAAAACCTCGTCCTTTTCAGGTGCTGAATCAATATTGAATCTACATCTACGTTCAGCACATGGTTAAGCATGGCAACCTGTTAGCTCTTCCAGCCATATCTGCCTTAGGATAACCTAAAAAGCTATACATACAGATGTGCCATTTGTAGGCTGATTGGTTTCAGCAATTGTTTTTTTAAATTGAACGCTCGTTTAAACTAAAACAGGCCTCCAAAAAGAAGCCTGTTTTTATTTAAAAAGATAAAATCGCTGGTTAGTTCTGGTCGTTCAGATTTCCAATTGAACTCGCATCAGCTTTCCCACTAGCCAGAGCTTCAAGTTTAGCTACAGCATCCCACAGCGTCATGGCTTCTTTTAGAGTGTTATCGAATACATCGTTAACGATAGGATAGAAGTACTGCATCCCCCAAACTTGTCGGGCAACTTCGGCCTTCATTCTACCTTCAATGAGGAATGCGACATCTTCGAAATGTCCTTCAGGTACAAACAGAGAATCATTTCTAAAGCTTGGGGAAGAAGCGGTGTCAGTTACAATCATCCCTCTTTCAACGAGCAGATTTTTAGCACCGTCTATATGCTCTTGATCCCAGGTGAAATTTTCTCTGAAGTTCTGGAAATCATCACCCCAACTTGCTCTGAAATCATCGCCTTGTTCATCTAGATAGTTTCTGACATAATCAAAAGCGACTCTTTCTCGAATTGAGAAATTGAATACATACGCAGATGTGGTCGTGTCGTTAGGGACGATATAATCGGGTACAATTCCACCACCGCCGTAAACAGTACGTCCGGCATCTGTGGTATATTTCAATGAGTCAGGTATATGATTTATAAATTCAGAAGCGTCATCCATTGCTTGATCACGTCGAAAAATTTCATAAGCGTACTCTTCGCCACCTTCTACAAATGGTTTCTGGATTAAACGTCCGGAAGGAGTGTAGTAGCGAGATATGGTTACCCGTACACTGCTTTTGTCAACCAGTTCATATTGTTGTTGGACCAAGCCTTTTCCAAAAGTTCGTTTACCGACAATTAAGCCACGATCATGATCCTGAACAGCTCCGCTAACAATTTCACTTGCTGAAGCGGCACCTTCATCAACAAGAATGATGACCGGCTGGTCTTTGAGTTCACCATCTTTACGAGAGAAATATTCCCCGTTAAAACGGCTGTTCTTACTTTTGGTTGAAACCAGTTCAGTTCCCTGCGGGAAAAACTCTTCAGCGATGGCAATGGCCTGACTCAGATATCCACCCGGATTTCCTCTTAAATCAAGAACCAGACGCTCCAGGCCTTTATCTTCAAGGTCGAGTACTGCCTGCATAAATTCATCATGCGTAGTAGCGGCAAAACGATTTATTTTGATATAGCCGGTTTGTTCATCCAGCATATAAGAAGTATCAATGGTATAAAGTGGAATATCGTCACGGGTAATAACAAAGTTGATTGGCTGTCTGACATTGGGTCGTTTTACTGTGACCTTAACTTTTGATCCTTTCTCACCACGCAGCCTGTTAACAACCATCTCGTTGGTAAAACCTATAGCTGTAGAATCTTCTATTTTAATTATGCGATCTCCGGAACGGATTCCAAGCTGGTCACTGGGACCACCCGATATTGCAGTTACAACTGTAATAGTATCTTTTATTACCTGAAACTGGACACCAATACCTTGAAATTTACCTGCGAATTCGGCCTGAATCTGCTCATTATCCTCAGGTTCAATATAGATTGAATGGGGATCTAAAGTTGAAAACATGCCTCTGATGGCTGACTCAGTCAGCTTAACCATGTTTTCATCAGGGCTGTTGTTTGAAACGTAGAGGTAAGCTTTCTCAAAATTGGTGAAAGAATCGCGAATGCTTCTAATATTTACTCCCTGAAAGGTAGTATCAATTGGAGTCCCATCGATTTGAAGAGTTGAATCTTCAATAGACTCCACCATTCTTTTGATACTGGCCCGGTACATCTTATTCAGATCAGGATCTTGAAAGTAATTAGCAATGATGCTTCTTTGCGCCTGATGATATTTAGTCAAATTTTTGGTGTCATCGTTATTTGACTGAAATACAGGGTCTACACCAGTGAATCTGAGAGTAGCTAGAATCAGAAATATTACAAGGTTGGGATACAAAAATTTCTTTAAGTGCATAAATATCATCTTACGTAAGTAGTGTTTTTACTAATAACCAATATTACGGCATATAGTTTCATCGCTAACGATTGTACTAAATAATGTAGTATAGTACAATTTCAAAGATATCGAACTGTAATATTAAGATGTTGAATACCAATATTAGTTATAACAAAAAAGTCAGACCAAATAAATGATCTGACTTTTTAAAATTTGTCACTTATAAAATGTAGTGACTCAAGTCTTTGTCTTTGACAATTCCAGCCAGTTGTTTATCAACGTAGGTTTTATCAATGGTGATTTCACCCGAGTTGATATCATCCGGAACGGCAAATAAAAGTTCATCAAACAGGGAAGACATGATGGTATGTAACCGTCGGGCTCCTATATTTTCAACAGATGAATTCACTTCAGCTGCAATCCGAGCAATTTCACGAATGGCATCCTCTTTAAACTCAATTTGAACGCCTTCAGTATCAAGCATTGCTATATACTGCTTGGTTAAGGCATTCTTTGGTTTAGAAAGAATATCAACGAAATCGTCTTCAGTCAGTGAGTTTAATTCAACTCTAATTGGAAAACGTCCCTGCAGTTCAGGAATTAAATCTGATGGTTTGGATACATGAAATGCACCTGAACCAATAAACAGAATGTGATCTGTTTTCACTATACCATGTTTGGTATTTACCGCGCTACCTTCAACAATAGGGAGGAGATCACGCTGCACACCTTGACGGCTTACATCAGGACCACCCTTTCCGCCACTTCCGGTAGAGGATTCGGCGATTTTGTCAATCTCATCAATAAAGACGATACCTTGTTTTTGAACGCGCTCAAGAGCTTCCTGAACAGCAGATTCATGGTCAATAAGCTTTTCAGCTTCTTCTTCAGTTAAAATCTCGCGGGCCTCTTTAATAGGAAGTTTACGCTTAGACTTTTTATTTCCTTTGCCGAGGTTGCCCAGCATATCCTGTAGATTGATGCCCATCTCCTCCATACCCTGAGGTCCAAAAACTTTCATCATTGGGTTTTTAGAAGAATTGACTTCAATTTCAATTTCACGTTCCTCAAGTTCTTCATTTCTGAGTTTCTCTCGGAATCGTTCGCGCGTGCGTTCGTTTAATTCAGAATCGCTTGCATTACCTGGATCAAAATCATCGCCATTACTGGAGCTGCTTTTAAAGCCGGCACCCGCCTTTTTAACGGGAGGGATGAGGATGTCTAAAATTCGTTCTTCAGCTTTATGAGCAGCTTTCTCTTTAACACGATCCTGCATTTCCTTTTTCACCATGCTTATGGCTACATCGGTCAGGTCACGGATCATGGATTCAACATCGCGGCCGACATACCCAACTTCGGTGAACTTGGATGCTTCCACTTTCATAAATGGAGCGTGAGCAAGTTTCGCTAAACGTCGGGCGATTTCGGTTTTACCGACACCAGTTGGTCCAATCAGTAAAATGTTATTTGGGATAATTTCATCTCTGATTTCCTCATCGGAATTCAGCCTTCTCCATCGGTTTCGAAGTGCGATGGATACAGATCTCTTTGCTGACTTTTGCCCGACAATATACTTGTCTAATGCAGCTACAATTTGCTGCGGGGTCAAATTCTTTTCTTCAATAGTTAGCATATCAGTCTTCAATTTCTAAAATCGTAATATTATGATTGGTGTAGATGTCGATGTCGGCTGCGATGTGCAGGGATTCTTCAACGATCTCACGGGCAGATAATTCTGGTGCGTGTTTTTTCATCGCTCTTGCCGCTGAAAGGGCATAGGAACCGCCACTTCCAATGGTTGCAACTTCATCGTCGGGTTCAATAACATCACCCTGGCCGGAGATCAACAATCCTTTCTCATTATTCATAACAACAAGCAGGGCTTCCAGCTTTTGGAGGAATTTATCTTTCCGCCATTCTTTGGCCAACTCAACTGCTGCGCGTTCCATATTTCCGTTATACTCATTCAGCTTCTCTTCATATTTCTCGAAAAGGGTGAATGCATCGGCGGTGGAACCGGCAAACCCGGCAAGAATTTTACCTTCATGGAGTTTGCGTACTTTTTTGACGGTGCTTTTCATGACCGTTTTATTCATAGTAGCCTGGCCGTCACTTCCAATGGCGGCTTTACCATTATGAATCACACCAACAACGGTAGTCGCATGTAAATCAGATAATTTCATAAAATAAATTTGTTCTTGATAGTTGATGGAAGAGGTACAAAAACCAAGCCAAGGGCCAAATAGAAGACTTGTTGGTAATTCGAACGGTTTATTCCGTTCGAATTGTCACTGTTACCTGACTATCTGCTTTAGCTGCTCTTCTCTTTTTTTGAGATATCAAGGTTTTCTTTGTTCCCTTTTCCGCTTTCAAGCTCAATTAATTCGCCTTCACGGTTAAGAACTTCCTCAATAGACTCATCCCTCATAACAATATCAGTGATGTCTATATCAGAACCTACAAGTGTTGCACGGAATTCATTCATGGAAACCGTCTCATCACCAATAAGAGATACTTTGATGCGGAATTTAGCCATCCACTTCAATTTTGTACTCATCAGACCTTTTGTCAGTACAGACTTGAGGTATGGATTCACATACAGGTCAACAGCTCGGTAGCTGGTGTTATGCTTGAATTTGCTCAACCAAGTTTCAAGGTCGGTTAGGATAGTGTCTTGAGTAACTACATTACCGGAGCCACCACAAACAGGGCAAACTTTTGATACGGAGTTAACCACACTTGGGCGAATTCGCTGGCGGGTAATTTGAACCAAGCCAAAATCACTCATTCCAATTACATTGGTCTTAGCCGGGTCTTTAACAAACTCTTTCTTGAGCTCGTCGTAGATTTTCTTACGGTTCTTGTCATCGCGCAAGTCAATAAAATCGACTACAATGATACCACCAATGTCTCTCAGCCTGAGTTGCTTGGCAATCTCACGAGCGGCTTCAAGGTTGGTTTTGAGGGAATTATCCTCTTGACGTTTTTTAGCGGCATAAGGCCCTGAGTTAACATCCACTACATACATAGCTTCAGTTTGTTCAAAAATCAGATATCCACCCGACTTCATTCTCACTCTTGGACTGAAGATGGAGTTCACGTCGTGAGCAACTTTCATGTAATCGAAAATATGCTCTTTCCCTTTATACAATTCCACATTTGGAACCATCTGAGGAGCTATTTGACTCACATATGATTTAATTTGACGATACATTTTCTGATCATCAATCAGTACGCGATCATAGTTTTTAGCAAATAAATCACGAATCAGGCTTTCCGTCATATTCAAATCACGGTACAAAAGAGAAGGGGGCTTGGCGTCTTCCAGTTTATCGACAATTTGCTCCCATTTCTTCAGAACGTTGCGAAGATCGTCCTCAAGAGCTTTTTTATCCTGCCCCTGAGCAACGGTTCGTACAATCACACCAAACCCATCGGGAACCATATTGTTAAGGATTCCTTTAAGGCGACGGCGTTCTTTATAATGGCCAATTTTCTTAGAAACCGCGATGTAATCACCCATAGGAATAAGAACGAGAAAACGCCCTGCAATGGTGATATCCGTTGAAATACGAGGGCCTTTAGAACCAATAGGCTCTTTAACGATCTGAACTAAAAGCTTTTGTCCGGTACGTAGAATTTTACCCGCGAGAACCTGCTTCTGTACGTTTGAAAGATTGTCCTTATTGGCAATGTCTTTTTTAGCGTGGCTAGGAATTGCGTTCTCACCATTTAGCTTGGTAACGTATTCATCCAAATGGTCGCCGGCATCCGAAAAGTGTAAAAAGGCGTCTTTAGGAGTACCCATATCGATGAAAGCGGCACGAATACCACTTAACACCTTATGAACACGGGCTACATAAATATTACCAACAGTACGCTGGTTTTCTTCCGTTTCTATGAATAGCTGCGCTAACTCGCTGTTTTCTAAAAGCGCAATTCGGGTTTGATTCCCCGAAGAGTGTATAATAATTTGATTTTTCATTGGTAAAATTCTTCCTATCCCGGAAGCCACTGCTACCCCTGCAAACGAACCATCGTATTAATTTACGTTGCAAATTGATTACGGTCTCATTATTGAGAGCGGGGTTTGAAGCAAGCGGACGAGCGGCTACTTCGGGAATAATATCTGTTAAAATTGTTTTATTAGGGGATTCCGTATCGGAATCAGAAAAGAGATTCTGGGTTAAGGCTGTAATTATTAAACCGCAGAAAAAGAAAAAATCGATGAAGGCATCGTTACAAAAGGTAATCAATGATGCCACCAAAGTTTGTTTTTGGTATGTATTCTGTGCGTTATGCAATCAAAAAATAGTTTAAAAAAGTTTGTTTAGGTCGATTTCTTCTGCGATCAATATAACTGTGAAAGGGGATTAATGTAAACGCTTTTTATTGATAACAGAAGATAAAGTAAAGGAGAAGATTATCCTTCCTCATCAACCCGCTTAATGGAAGCTCCGACAGCACTCAGTTTGTTTTCAAGAGATTCATATCCGCGATCTAAATGATAAATACGAAGTACATCGGTATGATTTTCCGCAACCATAGCCGCTAAAACCAAACTGACACTCGCACGGAGGTCGGTACTCATTACGGAAGCTCCGGTCAGTGGAGTCTTTCCTGAAATATGAACCGTATTCTTTTCTACCTCCAGCTCAGCACCTAAACGATTGAGTTCCGGGACATAGCTGAATCGATCAAAATAAACCGTATCGGTAACTTTAGATTCGCCCTCAGCTTGTGTCATCATCGTCGCCCATTGGGCTTGAAGGTCTGTTGGGAAGCCGGGGTAAATTTCAGTTTTAATGGAAACCGGTTTTAGCTTTTCGGGCGCCTTTACATGGATGGTCGTTCCGTCAACTTCAACAGAAGTACCGGTTTGCTTTAGCTTTTTCGTGAAGTTACCCAGTTGCTCAGGATTACATCCCGTGAGCGTTAACTCAGATCCGGGAAACATCGCTCCGGCAATCATAAAGGTTCCTAACTCAATTCTATCCGGATCGTTTGAGACTTCAATGCCTTGTAAAGAATCTACAGCTTTGATGGTCAACGTATCGGTTCCAATTCCTTCAATATCAGCACCCATCTTAGTTAGGAAATTGCAAAGCTGAACCACATCCGGCTCTTTAGCTGCATTATTGATGGTGAATTTCTTTGCTTTCAAAACAGAAGCCAATAATAGATTCACCGTTGCGCCAACACTACTGGGTTCAAGGGTAAAACTTCCGCCTTCAACTTTTTCATCGGCTTTGGCAATTACATAGCCTTTCTCAAGCTCGATGTTAATTCCCATGGCTTCCATGCCTTTTAGGTGAAGATCTACAGGACGGGGCCCCCATGCACATCCACCGGGAAGAGATACCTTCGCATAGCCATGTTTTCCAACCAAAGCTCCGAGCATGTAGAACGACGCACGCATCTTGCGAACTAAGTCGTAGGGTGCTTCGAGGTGATTGACGTTAGTAGGATCAATAATCAGGGTATTCTCATCTTCTTTGAAATCAACCTGAGCGCCAACAACACGAATCACATTGTTGAAGGTATAAATGTCTTTAAGCCGGGGAATGTTATTAATAGTGGATGCAGAATTTCCTAAAAGCGAAGCGGCCATGAGAGGCAAAGCGGCATTTTTTGAACCGCTGATTGGGATTGTTCCTTTGAGTGGGGTGCCGCCTTCAATAATAAATTTATCCAATGGTTTCGATCTCCAGTATGGGTGAATTTTTTTCTAATGATTGCCCGACTTCCGCCGAGATACTTGCGATGGTTCCGCTTATAGGTGCCTTTAGCTCATTTTCCGTTTTCATGGCTTCGAGGATGACGAGCGGTTGATCTTGTTCAACTTCATCGCCTTCAGCTACCATTATTTCCAGAATCTTACCGGGCATTGGGGCTTTCAGAATACCTTCAGCTGCAGCAGCTCCGGTTTTAAAGCCGAGTCGGTCGAGCAGGAGTTCTTGTTCATCTTTGACTTCAATAGAATGCCAAACGCCGTTCATTGAAAACTCAATGGCAGAACCTTCATAACTTACATTATCGATTTTGTAGGTTTTTGTTCCCGTTCTGAGAATGTGCCGGCCGTTCACAAACTCGAAGCTGTAGTTTCCTTCTTTGTCGCCGGACTTGAAGGTCCCGCTCTCAGGAGAAAGTTCAATATCATGCTCGTTTTCGCCTATAGTTGCCTGTAATTTCATTTTTGACTCTCCATATGTTTGATGCCAGATTTTGTGATTCGAAAGGTAGAATCTTTAACGTTGTCAGAATCGAAGGGATAACTTTTATTTTGGTTCGGCTCCTCCGGATTCACAGCTTCGATAAGCCGTGAATTCATCAGGTTGATAATATCATCCCGCAATTCACCATACTTAAGCTGAGTTTCGTCCTGAATGACGTCAAAAGGTTCAGGAAAAATAAGCCGGTCTAAAATTTTATGTTCGGAGGGGGTAAGTTTTCTCATACCCTTTGAAGATAGAACCGATGCTAAATTATCACAAATTATTAGATGCTAAATTTAATGAATTCCGAAAGCGCATACTTAGTCTGAAAAAACAAAAAGTTGATCTTCGAAAAGTGTCCCGCTGATTCTTATCTTGAATCATGTTCAAAGTTAAAAATACTATCCTTTCAAATGATATCGCTACCGCGAAGTTTGCGTGCGACCTTCCTCGTTGCAAAGGTGCCTGCTGTGTGGTGGGTGATGCCGGAGCTCCCGTTTCAAAAGAGGAAATTCCGGTACTTCATAAAGCCTATAAAAAGCTAAAAGGTGAATTACGCCCGGAAGCTATTGAGGTGGCTGAAAGGGATGGGGTAGTTGTTGGATCTCAGAAGGCGGGTTATGAAATTTCAACAGTTGAGAGCAACGAATGTATTTTTGTGAAATATAATGACGATGAAGTTGCTTACTGCGCTATTCAACAAGCTTACTTTGACGGAAGAATGAGTTGGGAAAAACCCATCAGCTGTCATCTATTTCCGGTTCGACTAAAGAGAATCGCCAATTTTGACTATGCGAACTTTGAATATGTTCCGAAACTATGTTCTGCTGCATGCGAAAAAGCAGAAAAGGAAAATACGTATTTGGCTGAGTTTTTAGAGAGACCATTGGTGCGCAGATACGGCGAAAAATGGTTCTCAAGTTTTATTGAAGCTTGTAAAGAGATTCGAAAAAAGGAAGGTCATGCTCCGTAACCAACAGAATTTAAATCAGAGGCAGCAGCAGAGTTTACAGCAAAAGCTATCTCCGCAACAGCTGCAGTATATCAAATTGCTGCAGCTGCCTACCATTGCCCTGGAGCAGCGTATCAAGGAAGAGATGGAGGCTAACCCTGTACTTGAGGAAGTTGACCCCGGTGAGGTCGAAATCGTAAGTCTTTCAGAAAGGGAAGAAGAGCCGAAGGAAGAAAGGGAAGAAGCCCTCGAGAGCCTGGAAGAGCATGAGGTTGACTGGGATGAATTTGAGACCAATACTGAGTACGACGGGGAAGAATTCAGTTCTACTTACAATCCGGATATGGATGAGTGGAGGGATTTGCCGAACCCTTATCAAGCTTCTTTTTTAGAAGAGATGGAGGAGCAAGTAGTATTTTTGAATCTTTCGGAAGAAGAGCAGCTCATCGCAGACCAGATTCTGGGGTCTTTGGATGAAGATGGATATTTCCGTCGGGAATTAGAAGCCGTTGTAGACAACATCGCTTTCAATAAAGGTATTCTTGTTGATGAGGAAATGGTGGATGATGTTCGGAAGCGGATTCAGCAGCTGGATCCAATCGGTATCGCTTCACAAGATTTAAGGGATTGTCTTTTGGTACAGCTAAAAGCTTCAGAAAAAGACTTACCGGGTAAAAACCTGGCAATTAAAATTGTAGATCAGGCCTGGAAGGCATTTGAGAAAAAGCACTTTTCGAAGCTGCTGCAAAAGTTCAACGTTGACCGTGAGAAATTGCAGGAAGCTTTTGAAGCCATCCGCCAAATGGATCCGCGTCCGGGTGCAGTGGCAAGCAGTATGGAAGAAACCCAGAATTACATAGAGCCGGATTTCGAAGTGTATTGGAGAGGTGCCGGTGAGGGTGAAAGTAAAAGAGGAGAGTTTGTGATTAATTTGAACCAGCGTAATGCTCCTTCGCTCCGCATATCCCCCGAGTACAAGCAGATGTGGGATGAAATTAAAGCTAAGAAGAAAAAGAATACGGACGCGGAAGCACATTCTTTCATGAAGAATAAAATTAACTCTGCTCAGTGGTTTATTGAATCCATTCGTCAGCGCCAAAACACCCTGATGAACATAATGAAGACCATAGTTGCTCTGCAGGAAGATTTCTTTAAGTATGGGGAAGGACTCAAGCCGATGATTCTTAAGGATGTTGCTGAACGAATTGGAATGGATATATCAACTGTTTCCCGAGTAGTTAATGGTAAGTATGTACAGACCCACTTTGGAGTCTATGAGCTAAAATATTTCTTTAATGAAGGTCTTGAAACTGAAAGTGGAGAAGAGGTTTCAAATCGTGAAGTGAAGAATTTCCTTGAAAAGCTTATTGATGGGGAAGACAAACAAAAGCCACTGAGTGATCAGCAGCTGACCGATTTGCTAAATGAAAAGGGATATAAAGTAGCGCGCAGAACGGTCAGTAAATATCGAGAGCAGTTGAATCAGCCTGTAGCCCGAATGAGAAAGCAGGTTATTTAATCTCTTCTAAATTGGCGGCTTAACTTGCTCCAGCAAATAGAGCACAGGTGATAAGTCATAACTGCTGTTCCTTAAATCATTAAACACCTGTTTAGCATTTTTCCAATCTTGAAACTCACCTGTAAGAAGATATACTGCCTCGTTTTCTCCCTCTGATATTTCCGTTTGTAAACCCATAAGGGAAGCTATACTCTGGGATAAATCTTCAGCGTCATTACGGTTCT
Source organism: Balneola sp. (assembly GCA_002694685.1). NCBI lineage: Bacteria > Pseudomonadati > Balneolota > Balneolia > Balneolales > Balneolaceae > Balneola > Balneola sp. The sequence continues at coordinate 785,961 of NZMW01000001.1, read as the reverse complement.
CGAATTTTGCCAACTGAATTCTAAAATTAAATGAGTATGGCAGAATACTTTCTATGACGGGTTTTATAAAAATGCCCTCCGGTAAGCCTGACTTCTTAAACTCAGCCAGTTTCTCGGAAGCAGTGAAAGGACTTTGGTAAGGCCCAAGCATAACTTTATGGGAACCGTTATCTGTGGACGATATGCTTGCTAAGACAGTTAGGTTTGAAGTGATTTCTGAAATATATCTTTCTGCATTGCTTTTATTCTGAAACGCTGCCACCTGTATTTGATAACGAATAGGGTCGGGGCGAAGACCTGTATCTTCATAGCACTGATGAATCAAACCAATGGCGTCATCACCTGTGTAACTAGCAAGTTCTTTATGAATTTTGAGAGCATCTTCCAGGGAATTCCGAGGCTCAGATCTCACTGAAAACAAATTATTATTAAAGGTTATTTCGAATGAGTAGTTAGTTTTTCTTGAAGCGTCATTTGCAAGACTAAAGCTGTTGTTAAATGATTGAAATCCTCCAATCTGTACAGAATACCTGCAGTTATTATTGTCCGCAAGAACAGGAGAGATGGAACTAGTGGAATCGTGCTTGGGAACTGAAGCATAGTATAGCCTGATATCTACTCTGCGATTTAAGGCCTTGTTTCTTGGAATTGAATTTCCTGATGCATCTTCATTTGGAACCAGTGGCTTTGAATCAGCATAACCTGAAGCTTTGAGCCTGCCTTCTTCAATACCCATCCCCCTAAAGTATTTTACGACATTTGTGGCCCTAGTGGTTGAGAGCTCCCAATTAGACGGATAGGCAGAAGATGAAATAGGGGTGTTATCAGTGTGTCCTTCAACTTCTACATTAAAGTCATTAAAACGGTTGGACTTAATAGCAGAAATAACCCGGTCAAAAAGGGGTAAAGCACCTTGCTGTAGCGTAGCGCTCCCGGACCGGTAGAGATCATCACTGCTGAATCTAATCAGGAGGTCATTCAAATCACGGATTATTTCAATTTCACCACTTTTAAGATCACCAGACAAAGAGGCTTCAAGTTCACTTTGAATTTCTTCAATAGGAGTTGTAAGAAATTCTGTCTCCTGAACAGATGACTTAAATAATTGTGATACGGAAGTTAAGCTGGTAACGCTGGTAAACTCTGAAAGCGAGAGCAGAATAATTAAAAAGCCAAGAATAATAGTGATGATATCCAGGTAGCTTACCTGCCAGCTATTATCATCTTCAGTATCCAAAATTTCATTCGGATAAAGGGATTTATTATTCTGTGAAGGAGGCTGTTTACTCAAAGCAGGATGTTCAGGATTTAGAAGTTGAATTTTTGGCTGCTTCGATTCATGTGAGCCTGAAGTTTGTCGTATATCTGAAGAGATGTTTTTTGTTGTTCGATAAGTAGAATTCCTTCCAGAATAAGCTTTTCTCTAAAATACTGAAGAGAGGCAATGTTATTCATCTTCTTAGCCATTGGGTTAAAGATGAAGTTCCCAATTAAAATACCATAAAGCGTTGTCATTAAGGCGGCCGCTAATCCTGCTAATAAGGATTCAATCTCATTGAATCCTGACAAAATTACGATCAACCCAAACAGGGTGCCAAGCATACCAAAGACCGGAGCTGACTTACCCATGCTTGCTATGATTTCATTTATCTTTTGCTGCCGTATGTAGCTTTCTTCAATATTTGCCTCGCCAAGTTCGCGAAGTTCTTCCGACGAATAATTCGTGTCTAGCACAGAAAATAGATACCCTTCAAACTGACCTTCATATTCATTACTAAGTTCTGAGATAGCTCTGATTTTATTCTCTTGAATGCGTTTCTGCCAATCTAAGATATGTTTTACATCCTCATCAAGCAGCTCATTATCGATGTTACTGTAAGAAAAAAGGCGGAAACACTGCCTTACAGCCTTCATTACATTCCAAAAAGTAAAGCTGATGAATACAGAAGCTGAAATCCCTCCAAAAACGATAGCAAGGCTGGGTAAATTCAAAAACTCTAATCCTGAGGGAATAACATCATAGGTGGTAAAGCCGGTTATAATTAAAGCTCCCCACGCAAGAATTACAGCAGAGATACAAAAGCCTAAAATATTTAGAATAGATGTACGCATAGAATCAGCCTACCTAAAAATTTCGTTTAAAATCTGCATCAACCAAACCCTGATTTTGCAGTTCACTGGTTATGAAAGGTAATATGGGGATGGGAATATTCGCATCCATTTCTAATGCTTTTTTCCAGTTTTCAGTAAACTTCTCTTTGGATCCTAATCCCAGAAAAATATTCCCTTTTAGAGCATAAACGTCTGCTGTTTCTTTGATTGCCAAGGCTTTGTTAATAAGATAGAGTGCATTCTGGTACTGGGCCTGATGAAACTGCTGCTGGGCTAAAATGTAGTAGGTAGTTACTCCATTTGCTTTGGCCTGATAAGTCTTTTTTAATTCTTCTTTGTACAGCTCTTCAAGCTCTGCTTTCCTCTTATCTTCTTCGCTGTCCGTGTCAGCCACCTCACTGCTTTGTTGCTGAACCGCTTCCTGTTCAGGTTCCTCAACAGAAGCATCTTCACTTACTTTATTTGATGAGCTACAGGCAGAAAGCGCTACAAGCAGGCCGAAGAATAAAAAGATGTTGTATAGCTTCATCATCAATTTGAGTTTTGGTTAGTGAGGGTTTGTCTTATGGCCCTCATTATCGTTTTCTGCGCATGTTCGACTTGTTTTTCACTAAACTGCGGATTTTGTTCTAACTCAATCTGTAACAACTTTCTTTCCCTTGTAGGTCGGACTGAAAAAAGAGCATCAATAATATCCTGATCAAAACCTTTGGAGGCAGCCAACAGGGTAGCAGTATCTATGTTTTGTAAGGAATCCCTAAGTATGCTTTTGTCAATTTTGGGGATTTGCTCGACAGTAGTAAACTTATTTTGGAGAAAATTACCAACCGGAGATCCCATAGATATCAACTGCTCGATGTAAGATCTCTGGTCTTTAAGTGGGAGTCTTTGAAGTATAGGAAGAATGCTATCAGCGCCAATTTGCTGTTCTCTATTTATTTCTATGATATCGGTAGCTTTATCAAAAAGGTGGGTGGAGATATCCTTGTGTTGCTGATAAGAAAGCTGATTAAGGTTTGTCATACCCAGCATGATTTCTGCTGTTCTATCCTGGCTAAGTAAATCAAAGACATCAGATGCTTTTTCATTGGGAAGGTAATCCATGACCAATGCAGATGTATTCCTGTCTTCACCATTTAATAATGATACAACCTGATGGGAACTTAAATGTCTCAGGAATTTAAAAAGGTCAAGCTGACTGTGTTTTTCATTTGAAGAAGACGCTGCTCTCTTTGAGTATAAGGCTTGAATAAATTCCCCAGCAAGCTCTCTTTTTTCTTCCATGCTCATTGGCGATAGCTGTTCCAATTCCTGCTCTATCAGCTGGTATTTATCTGGATCTAATTCCTTCCTCAGTAGCTTCAGCATATGTTTATCGATACAGTCAACAATTTTGGCTGATCTTTTAGGACCATTCGATGGATCTTCTTCAAGCCAGTACTCAAATAATAAAGCGATTTCTTTAGGAGATTTGAAAAATGAATCTGCCAGCTCATCTAGTGTAGAAGATGTAGAGGTGTTATTTTTTGGCTCTGAAGTTTGCGTTTTATCAGGGCTGAAATCAGGGGTAGCTATCTCTCTTCTTATACTATCTCTTTCTGCCTGTCTTCTGTAAGAATCATCAGCATCGCTAGGTCCCTTAAAACGACTAAGCAACAATGTTATCGCAAAAAGTAGAAATAGGATAAAACCGGGCAAATACTGCTCTAATGACGCCATTAAGGTATCATTAGCAGGCTGGATAAGCTCGATCTTTTGACCTTCAGATTTAAAGCTGAAATCCGGCATCTTTAACTGATCAACAGTGACTAAGTCTCCTCTCGACTCATCCACTTTCGCGGCAATGCCTGCAATTAAAGACATGAATTCAATTTCTTGTTGGGTAAATGAGGAGTCAGCGTAAACCCGAATTCTAAGATTATTCAATCTGAGCATTCTCAGGATGTTCTCACTGATAATTTGTTCAGTTGAAGGTTCCCCAAGGCCGTTAGCCTGTAAATTCTCTTGTGGAAGGAAGGGGAGACCGGGCATTACCAGGTTTTGTTGACGCTCTCTGACAACCTGGTTCTGAGTGGTAGAGTACGTTTCTGTAATCATGTCAGCATTAACATTAACATCAACAAAGAACTTCTGCTGGTCAAAGTAGTTAGACATAATGCTAATGATTTGAGCATCGTACTTTTGCTCCAGAGATGCGATACGAAGCTCTAAAGATTCGGTCGTTCCTATCGAATTCCCCTGTGCTTGTACACCATGACTACCAAAGAAGAGGGTGGAAAAGAAAACGAGCAAAAAAATGAAATGACACAGCGAAGTACAGGAAAATCCGGTTCGTAATAATTTGATTTCCTTCCGCGGTAAATAGTAGAATCTATCGCGAATAAACTTCCCTAAAGCCATAAATAATATCTACTCTACAAGTTCAGTTGTGATCAATGTATCAAGCATTTCAATATCAGGAATATAGATATCAGGATTTAGACGTACAGCTAACTCCCAAAATTTTTCCGCTTGATCTCTTTCCCCAATCAGGTAATGTAAACTGCCTTTCAGGGCATATCCCTGGGCTGTCTCAAAAATTTCTAATGATTGCTCAACAAATGTTAGAGCTTTTTTAATTTCCTTATCGTAAAAAGCATTTTGTGCTTTTACAATAAGTCTAAGGGATTCATCCACACCTTCCGACAAAGATTTTTCAAAATTCAAAATCTCATCATTCGTTTTAATTTCTTCAGTAACTGCCTCAGCCGTTAGTGGAGCCTCAGCAGGAGGTTGATAGTCTTTTGGGACGAGTAAGAACTGAAGTCCTTCAATAAAGTCACCTTCTGGAATCGCTTCTACCTCAAACTCGATCTTCGCCGGGAGCGATTTGCTCTCCAGAATATTAAGCTGCGTGGAATCCACTTCAAGCACATATTCTCCCGGGGGTATCTCATACTCATAAAAACTACCGTCTGAGAACGATCGTAACTCTTTGTTGTAATCACCGTCTTTCTGCCTGACTAGAACTCTTAACCCTGCTACTCCTGTCTTTTTCCCATTGGCCAACTGCCGCTCTACAATCCCTTCCATAACTCCTGACATGTAGAAGGGTATTTCTACTTTTTTGAAACGGTTTGGATCGCTGATTAACCCAAACTTTTCGAATTCAGGAACCAACATTGGGTTCTTAATATTGGCCTTATTAATCTCCATGTTATAGTAGAAGTAAGGCTGCATCTGGGTGTAATAAAGTACTCCATTTTTGGTAGTACTTGTTGCACCTGACCTTTGTACGCGAACAGCATTTCCTTCAATACGGTCATCGCCTTCGTTGAAAGTACCATCACTATTATTATCAACAAAAAGTTGTACCGCAGTACCTGAGCGCCCAACTTGATCTCGGCTGGTAAAAATAAAATTATTGTAGTTGGAATCGTACCCTATAGAACCTCTTACATTTTGACTAAAATTATTGCTTCCACGGATGTTGCTAAATGTTGAACTTGATCGTGCCTTATTAAAATCAATCACTAAGCTAAAGCGGACCGTATTATACTCTCCTGTAAAATTTCTTCCCAATGAAAGTTGAAATCGACCTTGATCAAAAACGTTCTGGGAAATCAAAAATTCAGTTGACTCAAGCTGATTGAGAGTTGGTTGATAGCGCATTTGAGTTCTCAAAAAGACTCCTCTTAAATAGGAGGGGAGGTTCCTGTTTCTGGAAATATTATAAGTTGCTGAGCTTTCAACGTAAGCAGTATTAGATGGATTAAAGAGATCAATATCTCCAACAAAACGATCACTATAACCGAGCCGTATATTTAGTTTTCCAATTCTGGAGTTGGCATCAAATCGCACTGTTGTATTGTTTGTAGTGGGGCGAATTCGTGAAAAGGTAGATGCACGTACATTGAAGGGTAGACCCCAAAAATTAAATGGATAGAAGACACTCGCCACAAATCGTTTATCATCATTAGAGGGATTATAAATACTAAAACCACTGTTGAAATCAGTATAGTCAAAATTAATACTTGCTGAATTGGGGTAGATCACGCTGAGCAATCCCCTGTAATAAGCTTCACTGGCAGCTTCAAGGGTTAGAATATAATTTGAGGCGATACGTGACGAAAAGCTTGTTGTAAAAGTGGGTAGTGCATCATGGTAACCCTGATAATATTCTACACCGGCTTTAGCGGTTAGCCAGTCAGTGATACCATAAGCGCCATTTCCCTGTGCAGTGAAATCTTGTGAGGTTTCGCCAAAAATTGGATTATCAAGTCGTCCGGCATTTAGCGAATAATTAAAAACCCCTTCTGGCTGAAAAGTAAAAGGAACCTGAATACGATTGGAGCGTTCAATAATCTGTCCAGTAGGGCCATAAATTTTTAAATCAAGCTGAGAGGAACCATAGGTAATAGGAGTGAGAAAACGGTAATTTCCTAACTCATCCGCCTGTTGAAAGTCAACAAGAGCATTGTTCATATATAATTCTACTTCAGATTGAGGAATCGTTTCTCCCTGAACCACATACTCATCAAAAAGTCGGCGTGGCTCTATGGGCTCATTAGAAAGTCTGATTCCTGTATAAGTGTTTCTTGCAAAACCATCGGTAGTGGTTTGGCCTATGGTAAGATTTGTTAACCAAGATTGGTCTCGGTACCTATAGCTCCACCGCAAATTATCAGTAGCAAAATTACTATAGTCTTGCGAATAACTTCCAAATACCACTCCCTGAACATCTCCACCATATAGTTGCAACCCAATATTAGAATTGAAATTATATACATTTTGTACAGAAGAAACATTAGCGGATAGATTATAGTCCAGAAATCCACCATCTAAAAAAGGGCGTTGTCTACCGTATCTGAGATCATATTGTTCTTGTTGAAATCGATTTGCATCTGCAAGCTGTCGTCGTTGCTGTCTTATTGCTTGCTGAACAGCGGGTAGTTCTCGGTCGGTTTCCAGATTCAGCGTCAGGTTATTAAAGTCTATGGTGAAGTTGAGACCGAATGCTTCATACAATATATCGGCTCTTAAATAGGAGTCGATTTCCTTTATGAGATAATCATTAGCGTTTAATATGATGGTAGTTTCATCAAAGCTAATTTTGTTAGACTGGAGATTTATTTGGTAGGGAATTCGTTCGGTACCAAAGTATCCATCAATGGAAAGACCATTAACGGTATGGTCGATGTTGAAAAGAGAGAAGAGCTCAGAAACCGGAAGGTAAAATTCATCGTTTTTATAGTAGGAGATAACTACGGAATTTATAACTCCTCTGTGACGGAAATCGAGGTAGACTTCGAATTCATCAGAATTATTATCTTGCGCTTGTAGATTCTTTTCGGAAATCCCAAAACATAAAACAATAATTGTTATGATTGATATTGAAGATTTCCAAAAAATAGGCACCTTAAGGTATGATTACAGTGTTAGTTGATGTGACGGGTTGCATTTGGACAAGATCGCTTTGAGAAATATCGCTTCTCCGTGTTTCAAAATGAACCTGAATGGTGTATTCGCCAGAAGGTAATCCGGAAATATCCAAGGTTTCTTTTTGAGTGCCATCAAAATATAAGGTCGTTGATCGGAATCCCTGAGCCATGGTTTCTCCATTTTGATTTTTTAAAATAGTAGTAATAGAACCTAGAAAAGGAGAATTTCCCGTTCTTTGAAAATCTGTAAGTACAATTAATTGTTCACTGCCATCTCCCTGAAAAGAACTTCTTATACCATCTACTTTAATACCTGTAGTAACATCACCATTTTTATAAAACAAACCAGTAATTTGCTCAATATTAATCCCCACACTTGCCGTAACATTTTCATTTGATCCTATTTCAACAGGTGGACTTTCAGGTGTAGAATGAGTTTTGATTCTAGTCCAATATGTTCCGTCTTGTAAATCATTCGATGGAGTTAATCTAATCCTTACAACTTGTCTTTGACCTGATTGTAGAATAAAATTTCTAGGAAAAGCACGAACGTTATCAGCAATAGAATGAGTGCCTTTTAAATCCTCAGCACCTGATACATTTTGTCTTTCACCGTTTTCATCTGTAACTGCATATCCAAAGAAAAAGTCAACTGAGACCTCTTGAGGAGTATTCGAATTGTTGATAACCATATACGTCCCAAACCTTGTTTGATTATCTAAAAACATATTTGTGGGAGCGATAGTCACTTGAGCCTGAATTGAACAAGTAAATAGACTTCCAAATAGAAATAATGCCGTAATAAGTCGTTTCATAGTGTTTAGGTATTAAATCATGATGTTGTTGAAACTTAACTAAAAAGATTCAATTAGCTATGATCAATTATTGCACTTGCTCAATTTGGATATTTGATAAAAAAAAGCCACGAAGGAATTCTTCATGGCTTTTAAAATACTTTATACAGTTTTTTAATTGTAAGCAACCGTTAGAGTAATAGGAGTACCGCTGGTAGTTGAATAAGTACCTGCAGTAGCTATTGCATCAAGGGTACCACCAATTTCCACAAGTGCTGTACCTAGACCAGTTGTTCCACTTAATGTTACATTTGTACCTGACTGAGCTATTGTAGTTGAACCAACCATAACCTCAGGAGTAAAATCTACTGTATTAGTTCCATCAGACAATTGAACACCAGTATTATAGCTGATAGCAATGGAAACACCAGCATTACCTGTAACTGTAACAGAACCAGATGATGCATTAGTATTATTTGCTGGAGTTAAAGAAGTGTTTCCATTAGCTCCCTGTACTGCTTCAGTATTTTGTGTAATAACGCCGAATGTTACATTATTAACAGCGCTAAAAGCTAAGGTTGATTGAACTATTGCAGAGACTTGGACGTCTTGTTGGGCATAAGCACCGGCTGAAAAGACAGCGGCTATTGCAAGAACGGATAGAAGGTTTTTAAAAGTTTTCATAATCGTGAGATTGAGTTTTGTGTTTATTTAATTTCTGAGAGAAAATTATCGAAGTTTATTGAGTTGTCCAATTAGATAGTCTTAATTAAAACGTCTTAACTAATGGCTGAAACCTGTGTTGTTTCTGTTGTAGATGATTTATCAATTCTTGAAAATAATTAAATACAGGCAGTAGTTTATTTAATTTTCTTTAATAATTCATGTCTTTACAGTTACTACGCATTTAATTTGAAAGTAGATTGCTCCGTTCCGATTTCAATAGTGTGAAATGTCTGCGAGGAGAATTATTCTTTGGCTAAAGGCCAATAAATGCACGACGCAGCAGTCTGGTGAATGTGATTGGGGTTTAAAAAGAAGTCATCATTTGCGAGGAGGCGAGGTGCTGAATGTAAGTTTGGGAAGTATAACGACGCGGCAATCTCGAAGTGATAGCTACCAAGTGTAACAACGAGACTTTGGAGAATGAGAGAGTAGATTAACGAGATTGCTTCGGCGAATGAGTGTGCTGCTTTAGTTTGGGCATTTGGGCGCCTCGCAACGGGATGTTTTTTAAAAATACAGGCTTTATTAAATTACTGAATGGAATTAGATCAACGTTACTATGTATACATATTGACTAATAAGCGACACACCGTTCTTTATACCGGTAAAAGTTCTGATTTAGTTCGAAGAGTGTGGGAGCACAAGAATAAAGCAGTGAAAGGGTTTACAAAAAGATATAATATGAACAAGCTGGTCTATTTTGAAGAGTTTGGGTCAAGTGAAGAAGCTATATATAGGGAAAACCAAATTAAGGCCGGCTCCAGGCAAAAGAAGATTGAACTTATAGAGTCCATAAATCCGGATTGGAAAGATTTGTCCGAAGGATTTGAATATTAAAAACTACACTTCTGCGAGGAGAATATGTTGCCGAATGTAGGTTTGGATGAATAACGACCCGGCAATCTCGATGCCATGGCTATATAGTGCAACAACGAGTCTTTGGAGAATGAGAGAGTAGATCAACGAGATTGCTTCGGCGAAAGAGGGTAGTGTGCTTTAGTTTGGATATTTGGGCGCCTCGCAAAGGAGAGTTTTAAAAAAAGCAGTCATTTGCGAGGAGAGTGAGTTGTGGAATGTAGGTTTGGTTTGATTAACGACGCGGCAATCTCGAAGCCATGGCTGCCAAGTGTAACAACGAGACTTTGAAGAATGAGAGGGTGGATTAGCGAGATTGCTTCGGCGAAGGAGGGTAGTGTTGTAGTTTGAGTATTTGGACGCCTCGCAAAGGAGTTTCAGAAAATGGATTAGTCGTAATCCACACTAAGAACGATATCACCGGTGTAAACACCATTTGGGATGTTTCCAATTTCTATAGCCCCATAAACGTATAGATACATCTGTTTCCAGACATCATTTCTGCTTTCCAGAGCTGTGTATTCGTGAATGGAAATAAAGCCCCCATTTGACGGTACAGGATTAGAGTTATTTGCATTGTTAGTACCGGTATTGTTATAAGCCAAATTCAGCTCTAACGGGATATCAGAGTCAATTGCAGGATTATCATTTGACAATGCATTAGGGTAGTGCAGGTTTAAATAGACATTCTGGGTATGGAAGGCTTTGATGCTGAAAACACCCATATTTACATCCCCAAGCTGAATTTCAGTTCTACCCGAATTAGTTACTTGAGTACCAAAATTTAAATCTTGCTCTATAGTTGCACTAAGTTCGGGCTCAATTTTTAGCTGGAGGTTAATATACTGGGCATGAGCGATGGGCGACAGGCTTAAAGCAAAAAGAAATATGGAAACAAATCGCTTAGTCATAGCTAACCGTAATAGTAATTTCACCTGAGTAACTTCCGGCATCTACATTTCCAATATTCAGGGATCCATAAATGTATAAGTATGCAGTCTCATTATAAAGGGCGGGGTTATAACCTTCATAAACTGGAGTGGGAGGCGGTCCGGGTGGTCGGTTGCCGCGAGCCTCAATAGGAAACTGCGCTGAAGCTACATTAGAAGCAGTCTGCATTAAGATAGCTTCGTTAGTATTATTATTTCCTCTGTTGGCATAAGCAGCCTGAAGTGTAAAGGGAATGCAATTTGTATTACTGCCATTACAGGCAATATCGGTATCAAGGTATAAATAGTTATCAGCAGTTACATCTACAATCACATCCAGATATTTGACTCCTTCAATCATAAGTACCTTGGCATCAATAAGATCTATCGTTTTTAGTCCTTCATTCTGAATGACCATGCCAAAAGCCAAGTCTTCAGCTGGAATAAGTTCAGAAATACTTACACTGTACTTACTGCTGAAATCACCAAAATCTATTTCTTGTGCAGCAAGAGAGGGATTGAATACTGTCAGAAAACTAGTCACCATAAAAAATATAAAACACCCAAAGCCTTTCATTTGGAAAGGCTTGATCTCAGGGCAATTTCTATATTTGTTAATGATCATATGTAATCTATTTCAATCGTGAAATCTCCCTCATAATTTCCAGGAGGAGCATTTTCAATGTTTACTCTTCCGCCTACCCAAATATAATATCGACCTTCGTTGTTAAACCGAATATTACGATTATCGAGTTCTAATAATTCAGAAGTAGATTGATTCTCTTCCGAATTACCGGATATTTCGTAGGTAAAATTGAGAGTACCTTGTCCTTGAATCTGAGTGAGTTCAAGTTCTGGCAGGTAGTTAAGTCTGAATTCAGCATCGGGGGTTCCAACTGCAATCATGTAGCCGGCATTTAAGCTATTTACAGGATTGACATAAATTTCTCTTTGTCCTGGTTGTGCATTTCCAAACTGCATTGTATTCACAGTAATCAATTCTATGGACTGAATGACCTCAGCACTAACATTGATATTTGCAGTTATGCTGTTACTATCATCGATCTGGGCAAAAGCAGAAAAGCTTGAAACAATTATAAAGATTGCTATTAAAGAGTATTTCATAAATGAAATGTATAAACGGATGAAACCTAGATTGCTATGCATTAAAGTTCTTGCTTATCGCTTACTAATACCAGTTAATATATTTTAATTAGACTATTGTAACGGGCTGTACAAAGAGGAGAATACAAAATAAAACTCCTTTCCAACTATCAGTACGTAATAAGTTGAGTAGGAGATTTATAAAAAGCTAATAAAGACTAGAATTAAAACTATTCGTAGGTACTGAGGCGCTTGTAACGGTTCTGGCCTAAACGAGAAGCGGAGGCAAGCTGAGCATATTTCTCAGCTGTACAATCATACTGAATGTCTATAGTACCGCCAAGATCGATGTCCAGTCGTTCATTGGTATCATTAGCTTTTCCTACTAATACAGATCCATTAATTCGAGGTGTTCCACGTCCGGTCATATTGTAGGCATTTTCAAAGATGACTAAGCCATTAAACTTAAAATTACCGGCCACCGACAGTTCTCCCTCATACTCAAGTTCACCGCCACTTCGAACCACCATGATACCGAATCCTTCAGAGATGCCACCGGTAAGTTTGGCGTAATCTTCAACAAAAAATACACCGGGGTTATCAGCCGATCCCATGGTGCCTTTGTAGTTGCCTGATATCTTAATCACATCGCTAAGTTGAGAAAGCCTTGCCACTAAATCATCAACTGGCTCATAGGAAAGATTAGGATCTACGCCAATGGCTGTTGAGTCACTTTCCAAGTGATCTGAGTTATCTCCACCTGAGAGATATTCGAAAAGATTGTCCGCGCCGGTAATCTTATCTGCTGATTCATTATCCCGAACTGATACTGCCGGTTTAGACGGGCAGGTACCACTTGCGTCGTTTCCGGAGATAAGTGCACTGCCGCTTGCAGCGAAAGAAAAGTCATCAGCATCTACGGCGAAAGCCATGGCAGACTGAAATTCCGGCACAAAGTGCATGGCCGTTTTAACGTAGGATGTTACAATGTTGATTTCCTTACGATCGCCTGAATTTGGATCCTGATACCAGGAGGTTGCATTGATTTCAACAGTATCGCCTTCTAGTAATGAAAAAGTACCACCTGTAGAACCGGTAGATAGATCATAGAAAAGAGAGATGGAGTCACCGTCAATATCTTCAACCCAAGGGCTGTTCTTTTCTGGATGCCATGTTCCACCGCTTTCATTAATACGTTCCATCGCAAGCTGTGCGGCTGTAAATGCTTTGTTACGTATTTGAACTTCGTATGCGGAAGAAGCTGAATTTTGCACAATTCCTGTGCGTTGCCCTTGAATCCCTAGTTGGAGGATACCAAGTGCCATTACAGCTCCGATACTAATAATTAACATTGCTCGTCCCATAAATTCACCTAATTTGGTCTAAGATTGACTGGAGAAAATCGTTTTTGCCAGCTTGTTGTAATGTAGTTTTCATCATCAGAGTTTCTATAGCTCAGATCATAACTACTTTGAAGTTCCAGCTCGACCTCAATTTGTATAATATCATCAAAGTTTGAACTGCTTATTGGTGTAGCCATTGGCGTTGTAGAACCATACTCATCGTAGTAACGAATAGTGAAACTTGTAACTCCAACATTAATCTCAGTTTCATCTCCGTCAACTGTGCGTCTCAAAATATTGTCATTGGGATTTTTTGATCCAGGAGAAGGGAGGTCAGTATATTTCCAGGTAATTTGGTTTATAGTACCATCGTTATTTAAATCACTGTAAAAGGAAATCTCATCACTATCTGCAGTTACAAACTTGTTGGCAAGAACTGTTTTATTTTGATATCCGATTTTTGGAATGTCATTGACAATGATGTCCTGAATACTTCTGGAGTGTGTCTTTTTTATCAAAGTGGTAGTTACCTCCTGATTACTGAACCCCACGTTATAAGTAACCATGAGAATAGTAATGGAGAGAAAACCGGCAATGATGTAGCTGATAATAATTCCGAAATTCATATTAATCCGCGTAGTAGCTTCTTATAAAGCTAAAGTTGTAATTAGTGTTATCAGAATTCTGATTCTTCCTTAAAAAATCGGACTCCATGTTAACCGTGATTCTTTTTAAGGTAGACTTGTTGAATGACTTAGTGTAAGTCTCAAAATCACTTGTAACTACATATTCAACAACTACATTAACATCGTACTTTACGCCAGCGATACTAACAGTCTCAGAAAATCCATTAAAATCATCGAAATCATCAAATTGGGTTCTGCCTGCTTCGCCATCGGTTCCAAGGCTTGAGAATCCATTAGGAATGTAAACTGGAACCGTACTATTTCCAGTTGCGTCGTAAGTAGTGGCTTCATCGAAAGCCAATGCTCGAGATTCTTCAATGATATTCTGGGAGTAGGCAATTACCTGCTCTTCGAGCTGTCCCTCAACCATTGAATAATTGTTGACTTGAATAAACCGGTTGGCATTGAGAGCCATGGTAGAAACGATGGTCATAGCAAAGATGACATATAAAACTTCAGTGTAACCGCTCATAGATTTTGGTTTAATTTATTTTCAAAACAATATTATTAAAAACTTCTAACGTTAGGAAATTTTTAGACTGATTCTAACATTAGAATTCTGTTCTTGTACATACGAACATTGTTCTATGAGGGATTGGAAATCTTTTAAAAAAGTTTCAAATCAGGCTTTAAGATGAGGAGGGATAAAGCGGTTGGTCTTAATAAAAAAACTACCAGGCGAACGCGTTAAAATATAAAGGAGGGATTTCAGTTTCACCGGCACTAAGAGTGATCTTTCGGACCATGCTTTCTGTGTTTTTGTTGCCGTTTTCATCAACTATTTGAAAATTATATTCAAGAACTTGTCCCTGGTAGCGAGAACCAAACCTGATTTCAGCTGTGTAAATACTGTCGATTGGAGCTTCATCAAACATCTGGACTGAACGATTTACACCAAGAGGGTAGAAGTTACCTATAATAACCATCTTGTCCTGATTAGGAACAAACATGCTATCCTCTAAATTTGGCTTTAGATTTACATTAAAAATCACTGTTTGAGCCTGTGCGCCTAAAGTAAAAAATAGTGTAAATAGAAATAATGAGATTGTTTTCTTAGCCATATTAGTACTTATAGGTGTTCTTTTGAATTAGTTTTGTTGAGTCAGTTTAGAGAAAGTAAGTAGTATTAGCTCGAAGTTCTTTCTTTCCAATACACAATTGTGAAGATACTTTCTCTTGGAAACGATGGCGGTATTGTTTCTAGTAACCGTTCGTCATAAATATAGTTTTTGGAGAACCCTGAAGCTGTTCCGTAGCTATTAAAAGTTCCTACGGGTCCTCGGTTTTTCTGTATGATACCACCCAGGATATTTAACACTCCTCTGTTGCCTCCAGATGAATAATTTTCAACAGTAAATGCATTGTCTAAAGCCATGATAGACGCATGGATAGTTAAATCACTACTTCCGTTATCTTGATGTGCATACCTGTCAACAATTACATTTCCTTCACTTACCAATCCCATCAAATCATTTGAAACTACATCAGGATCTGCGGTTGGGTTTTGGTTGTAGTAGATATCACCCATTATTTCAATTTCCTGAGTAGCGTGAAGAGTAACCTGACCTTTTACTTCGCCCTTTACTTTTGCAATGCCGTTAACGCTAATTAAACCGTTGTAATCAGCTAGGTTGTATGACGTTTCACCTATTACAACCTCTACCCAATCACAGTCCCACCAGCCTTTCCATACGCATTCCTGTTGCCACTCAGTATCTGTTTCTTTTACATATCCTATATCATCAGCAACATAAAATTCCAGTTCAGCATCGCTATCAAAAGTGATGCCACCTGAAAGTGCTGCAGCCTTTAAATCATCAATTTGTTCTGGCCCCGGGAGGTTACGCGGCGTTGCCATATCAAAGTTCGCTGTTCCGTTAAATTGCGGAGTATCACTCCCGTGGCGTTCCTCTGAAGTGGCACCATCATAGTCTCCACTTTGACCAACCCAATCATTTGGGCTACTAACATCACCATTAAATGTGGGAGATCCCGCCATACTAAAGGTTCCGTTACTATGAATAGGACCAGTTAAAACATCGCCGGTGGAGAAGAATATTTGGGTATTGCTATTTGGAAGGCGTTCTTCGTTTGTGAAATAGGAAAATTTAGAGAATGAATCACGCTGCAAAAGAACCTCGATTTCAGATTCATAACCGCCATAATTACCTTCACTTACAATAAGTACCTTATATTGATCCCATTCTAGGACACTATTTTCGACAGTATCAAGCCCACTGGTACCCATGTTGTACATTCGTAAACTTCCTTCACCACTAAAATTTTCATCTGCATCAATACTGCCAGTCCACTCCATGTCCCGGAATAGATTTTGGATTGCATTATCAATCAGGCTTGTGGATATATTTTTTGCCTGTTGCTCATAATAGTACTCATTTGTTTCCTGAGGCAAGATTTCAGCTCTTCTGTTGTTAGAGTACTGTATTATTCCGGAAAGAATAACAAGTCCGCTCACTAATAATAACATTGCTCGACCCATAATAACTCCTTATTTGTTAGGTTTAATACCAGGGCTTATTAATATTTGTTGGATGAAAAACTCTATTCCACGCTGTTCTATGATATGTATCACTGATCCCAGAAGATGATTTTCTTGAGGAAGTAGGTTCAGCAGACTCCACAACTAATTTTACCTCAACGCTAAGATTCCTTTGTCTGATGGAAGATATGTCAGAAATCTCGGCTCCATCTTTGTCATAGTATTTCAGACTAAAAAAAGTGACTGGAAACCTAGCGTCTACTCCTGGGCCATCGTCTCTATACAGATAGAAATCATTGGGGTTAGATGTCGTGCTAACTTCATCAGCAGTGTTGATATACCAACGGATGTTACCGTCAGAAGTCTGGAATTCAATCTCATCATCTTCAGCAGTCATAATAGGATTGTCCATATCTACACTGGTGTCGTTATTGTAGCCAATCCTATTGATGTCGTAGGAAAGAATCTCAACCAGATTATCCATCTTCTGTTGATTAATGGTAGATAGGGTGGTTTCCTGAGTGCTTGAAGTAAGCCTCATGTTAAAGGCTAGGATAGAAAGCAACATTAAACCACCAATCACAAAACTTGTAATAATGCTCAAATTCATAGCTACACCTAATCCTTAAAGTAAGTTTTTATGTATTCCATTTGTACGGAAACAGCAGGGTTAGCATTCTCTGATTCAACTAAAATTGTAACTTTATATCTGTTTTGGTCAGAGGAATTTTCAATTTGTGTGGAAGAACGTGTAATCTCAAATGACTCAGAATATTCGTCGTCAAAGCCATATTCTATTGATTTTGTAATAACCTCGTCATTTCCACCATATAAATAATCGACACCATAAGGGTCAATCTCTTCTTCAGGGGCCCACCTAATATCATCAATCTCATCCTGAGCTATAGATATAGCTCTATATTCTAAGTCGGATCTGACTACTGTGTTAGAAGTAGATTGAAAACTTCTGGTAGTATTAATGGTGAGCATGGAAAAAATAACCATGGCTGCGCTAAGGAATAGGATATCGGAAATGTCGTTCATAACGATTCAGCTTTAAAGTTAAAAAAGCCATCACATACAAGAAGTATGAGAACATCGGTTGTTACAAAAAAAGTAGTTTTAGCTTTTTCTGTTATATAAATGAACGAATAATTAGAGGTTTTTTCGAATTAAATATTTCAAATGAAATACAGAAACTGGTAATGTGCCAAAAAAGCCTTTTTGGGCGTTAAATTAGATTATTTCTTAAAATAAAATAATGTTTATAGCGAGCTCATTTACAACTTAAGTAGATACTTTATCTTAAAAAGGGGCGAGTTAATTGAAAATGAGTTATTTAATGAGGACCATTTTATTCGTAATAACTTTCTGATTTGTTAAGATTCTGTAGAGATAAATACCACTTGCTAAATTTTTCCCGTCGAAAGGTATGGTATAGGAACCGGCCGGCATTCTTCCCGAAATGAGGGTTTGAACTTTTCGTCCGAGAATGTCAAATACCTCAAGGTTCATTTCTGACTCTTCAGATAAACCAAAAGATATAATGGTAGTTGGGTTGAAAGGATTTGGATAGTTCTGACTCAAATATACCTGTTCCGGTATGTTTGCTTCGATAGCTTCGGTAGTAATTCTTAATGTAAAGCGAGATTTTTTCTTCGTTTTTTTCTTGGCCGGACCGTTTAAAGGACTAGATTTAGCAAGTTTAGACTTTGAAGAATAATTAAAGGTATATTCTTCCTGTTCTCTGAGATTTATTTCTTCTCCGGTTTCATGATCAAGCAGTAGCACTAACCATTCTTCTGCCACATTTCTCAAACCTGGCCAGCTAAGGGTATAGCTTCCGATAGCAATCTCACCTTGTCGGTAAGCCTCAAAATGAAGAGGGATATTCTGCCGGTTCTTAAAGTCTGAAGGACGGTTGTTAATAACGAGTTCAGTTCCGTTCTCTAAAGTCGAATACAGCTCAATATGAGAGTCTGAAAAAGGAATTAAACGCAATGCGTCCTGAGTATCACGGCCTTCAGATCCTGACTTGCTTAACATCACATGTGTTACTTTAGAAAGTCCGTTTCCTTCCGCTTTAATTTCAACCACAGGAGGAGCATTTTCAAATTCTTGCTGCTCAGCTACATTCACTTTTCTTAGGAAATTACCGCCGGTTGTTTTAGCAGCATTTTTAACTTTCAAAACCGGGTTAGCATCATTTGCCTTCACCCAGAAGCCTTGGAAAGGAGGGATAATCCCGCTTCCCAACGAACCGGTAGATCCATTCCAGGTCAAAAACTCTCCATTGCCACTGTTTGCTGCAGGATCCCAAATGTAGATTGTGGACTCCATGTTAGTCTTTGTCCAGTTTGCGGCGTTATTCCAGTTTATGGCTGCGCCAAAAGGATTTCCGATAAAGTTCCAGCCTGAGTCTGCCTCAGGAGTGTAGGTTACCTGGAAGTCAACCTCAATGTCTCCAGAACCAAACTCTTGTCCTGCTACGTCCAGAGTATCAGGAAGGGGATCGTTATAAAGCGGATCAGCAGCAATATCTCCAAAGAAATACACCCAATAGCCACGACCGGCAACTACTGAATTGGTTGCGTTTGTTGGAGCTCTGAGGCGGTCATTATCGGTTGCTGGCAGGCCAAACCGGTTGGTATCATAATCTTCAAGATACCAAAGAACATTGGGCTGAAGAGTGTCACCTGGATTGGAACCTGTACTGTAAGTAGCCCCGGTGTAACCTTGGGTTAAGGTGCCATCCAAGAAATCTCCAAAAGTAGAATTTACAGGGGAAGAAAGCATTCGCCAACCTTGTACCCCGGAAATTTTTCGCTGAAAACGGATAACACCGGTGCCATAAACCTGATTATTAGCTATCAGATTTTTTCCACTTGGGATAAACAGTTCACCGTCTGTTAGTGTAAGCTGATCAGTAACGGTAAAGTTATCGGTCACAAAAACAGTATTAGGATTGTCCACTTCAAGATTGACAAATGACTGAGGGCTGTTGATGGTTTGATCAGCACCACCATTTAAAATTATATTTCCTAAGGTGATCGTAGGCAGGTCTAAATCACCTCCAATGGTTAAGGAATCAATATTACTGCCCAGCAACTCTCCATCACCAGAAACATTACCAGAGACAATAAAGTTAACACCACCTGAAACTGTTAACTCAGCGCTTGCTTCAATGGAAAGTGCAGCTATCTCGGTATCTGTTTGATCAACTACAGGGAATTCATTACCAACGGCAGGACTAGCCGGTATTAAAACTACCGATGCAGGTCCCGGAACGGAGTTTACATTCCAGTTGTCGGGGTCGTCATAATTAGATGCATCTACAACGGAACCCAACTGACTTTCCCAAATGTGGCTGAATGAGGCAAATTCGACTAAAGCATTGTCAGTGATTGCCGTGCTGTTCAAAGTACCCGTCACGGTTGCCGTAACGATGCTTGTAGAGGATGTTAAGGTTGCCGTGTAAGTACCGTTTGAATTATCTGTAACACTACCTATAGATCCCTGATCTGTACTTAAAACTACGGTTGCACCACCCGCTGTTTTATTATTACCAAAAGCATCTTTGGCCTGAACGGTAATGGTAGACGTACTTGCACCGTCGTTTAAGATTACCGTAGGGGAGGCAGTAATCGTTGAACTCCCAGCATCTACGGTACCAGAAGAAACTGAGAATGAGTTACTGACTCCGTTTTCAGATCCGGCTGAATTTGTAGCCGTTATGGTACAATTTCCGACGCTGGTGATACTCACTGTTAATGAAGAAAGTACTCCGGAACTGAAGTTTGAGGTTGTTCCCTGCCCGGTACCCATAGAACATGAAGAGGTAACGACTGTAGTACCAGAGAATGTAGTTACGGGGGTGCCGGAACCGTCAACAGCAGTAATTTTTATGTTGAAATTATTACCTGCAATTTTGGGACTTATATTTCCGGAAGGAACGCGCTCCACAGTGAAGCCTGTGAGTACGCCAGCATTGACAATACTGAAGGTAGAACTCACAGCGTCATCCAACCCAGAACTAGTTGCAGTCAGTTGTTTTGAGCCCACAGCATCAATTTGCAGGTCAGAGAAATCAGCTATACCCAAAGAGTTGGTCAGACGGGAGGTAGTCCCTGATAAAGATCCTGAGCCAGAAGTTAAAGCTATATCTACCGTTACCCCGGCCTGTTTTACGCTATTACCATACTGGTCGGTTAATTGAACACGTACAGCCGGGCTAATATTGGTGTTCACATTCGAGGTACCCGGTTGCTGAGTAATCACCAGGCTGTCAAGAACGCCGGGAACCATGGTTAAAGTCCCATAATTTGTTCCTCCACCTAACCCTGTGGTTCCTGTATTCACAATGTTTCCAGTATTTGGAAGGGTGGTAGTAGTGGGGCGAACTTCCAAGCCGCTAATATCGATTTCTCCGGGATTAGAAGTAGAGGCGGTATTTACCGTGAAAGTAACCTGAGAAGTGGTAATACTGGTAAATGAAGCAGCAAGAGTAGTAGTACCCCCATAAACTGCTGAAGTAACTACAGTAGGAGTGGCCCCGGTATTCCATTCAAAGCCGGTTGGAGCATCCAAAACAAAAGTTCCGCTAGCGGTTAGTTCGCCAGCAAAACCTTCCTTAATGATAGGCCCGGTTAGGGTTGTATAGGTAGTATTGGCATCGTCAGAAGAAATGTTTTCACCATTATCTGCTGGCGTAATCTTACGAATGGATAGGGTGTATTTCTCAGAAAGATAATCTTCTACATTTTCACGTTCTGCCTGTGAAAGCAACCTGCTGTAATAAATAAACTCAGCTACTTCTCCATCCCAGCTTTGGTTGTTTGTGTTAGGATCGTCTTTTCCGCCTTTTCCAACAATGGCTGTTGTAGCTCCAGATAAGGTTCCTGTAGGAGGAGGGCCAGCCGACGACGGGTTATTCAAAATACCGTCAATAAAAATGTCGTAAGTATTCCCACTTTGCCACTGGAAGCTGAAAATCTGTCCACTGGTAGATTGGATATCAGAAAAGCTTTCTAATTGATTGTCGGGGTCATTACCAAGAATACCGGTTTTAACTACATTCGTGAAAGAACCTCCGTTATTAGCACCTGACGCATCATACCTGAAAGTTAAACCCGCGTCTTCATTATTGGGTACCCGAGCGTTGAATAACCCTCTATCAGTATTTGTAAGATCAGATTTATAGACCATAAAGATGGTGAATTCAGATGATCCATTGATGTAATTTTCTCCATCAGAATCAACGAAATGATCTCCATTTCCAGCAAAGTTTATAGAAGGTTCGTTGTTTAGCGCAGTTGAACTGCTAACAAAAGTGGGGGCAGTTCCGGCATCGGCAACACCTACAAAATCATTGTTATTTCCACTTTGGTCTTCCCATGTAGTCACTACACTTCCGCTGGTTAATACTCCGGTATCAGCACGCAGCCAAACCTCAAGTCCACTTATGGCTTCAACCGCATTTACTTCAATGACCCGCTTTACAGTATCACTGGCAAGGTCTCCGTCATGAGCGACAAAACTGATTTCGCGTTCAGGACCAGTAGGAATGGTGGCAAAGTTTTTATACTCAACAGTTCGTAAAGCCGTCTGATAATCACTTAAAGAATTGGTTCCCTCAAGCTTTAAAATACCACTCGCATCATTGTAGGAGCCAGTAATACCAAAGATATCCGTGAATAAGAGAGAATCTTCTGAGGTCTTGAGGTTTTGCGTGATTAGAACAAATGCACTATCAAGCTGGGTGTTATCAGGGTCTGAAACTTCAATTGTTGAAGTAAGCTGAAGGGGAACATTGTCATAACTCAGCTCAGAAACTTCAAGGTTAGTTAAGATGGGTTGAGAATTTGTAGCAACTACGTCCAGACCTCTTGATTCTGTATTACTATTGCTTATACCATCATTCACCGTGAAGGAAATAGTACGAACAAGTTCTACCGGATCGGCACTGAGGTTTTCGTAGGTAACGGCTTCAAGTGCAGTTTGGTAATCAGCAAGGGATGCTGTTCCTGTTAGGGTTAGTATGCCAGTGGTAGAATTCCAGCTACCTGTGATTCCCAGTTGGTTAGGGAACCCAAGTTCATCTTCCCCTAAAAAGTAATTATTGGTGATGGCGATGGTGGCACTTTCCATATTCGTATTGTCAACATCTGAAATAGATACAGTAAAGGCTGCACTACCATCAACTGCTCCACTGCCCTCATTGTAGATCAAATCTGCACCAGCTATTCCCGAAAGAGAAGGAGTAGAGTTATTAGCGATTATATTGATATTTCGTGAAACGGTATTGCTTATATCATCCCAATCGAAAACCTCAAAATCAATTTGGCGAAGTGCTGTGGATGGACTTACGCCATTTGTGTTTTCATAAGTAACCGAGCGTAAAGCTGTTTGGTAATTAGCTTTTGTATCGGAGCCTGAAAGAGTGAGAATCCCAGTACCGGAATCATAGTTGCCTGTTATACTGCCAACTGGGGTAAAGGCCAGTACATCTTCAGACGACTCAAAGTTACTTGAAATAGATACTCTGGCACTGTCCAATACGGTATTATCACTATCAGCTACTGTGATAGAAGAAGTAATAAGAGTGGCCGCATCGCCTTCTGTAAAATCCAGGTTTGTCATTTCAATAGCAGCAAGCACCGGAGGCTCGTTGCACCATTTATCACAAAGAAAATCATACACGCTGGCCATTTGGCCACCGTTAAGGGCTGTATTCCAGGATACAAATTCACCGATAAAACCATCGAAATAATTAGTACCTCCAGGATTACCTGCAAAAGTAACAGGGTCTTTAGTACCATCTTCAGCTCCGATAACTGGTCCTCCACCATGAGTATTCATAGTTCCGGCTGTCCCGGCGCTTGATAATACGGTTCCGTCATTCAAACTAGCTTGCCAGGTGCCGGGACCGGCATCATGACTTGCTACAACGATATAACTTTCGTTGGGTTGAACAGATCCCAGATTAATAGACTGGTCATCTCCACCTGTACCGTTCCACTCGGCATTTACACTCCAAGCGTAGGCAAATGCTTCCCCATCTTTAACAGATATTTGGTATCCATTACTGCCTCCGCCTTGTTCATAAATAATTTGAAGACCGGCTGTAGAATTACCTGTTCGAAAGATAACTGCGAAAGACTTCTCTGTAAATGCACTGGTATTTAACAAGGCATCGTTACCTCTATCCAGCTGGTTTGTGGTTCCATTAAAAAATATCCCGCTTCTTTCCCCAAAATAGTTTGAATTAAAGGTAGGTTGCTCAGCACCAGTTCCTGAAAATGAAAGGTCGGTTCCGGAGCCTACAGCGTTATCAGAACGATCGCCCCATGTAGCTACGGCAGTCCCATCTCCTGGTTGATTGGCTGTTAGATCTCCATTCAAATCCTGCGCATCGAAATGAAAAACCGGATTGGATAAATCTGTTGAAAGATCCGTAAGAGTAGTAATGATATTGATGTCTCTGGTCTCGGTATTACTGTCATTGGAACCGTCATTTACAGTAATTGAAATTGTTCTTGTATTCTGATCTGGAGTAGAGGCTTCGGTATTCTCATAGGTAACCGAGCGCAGCGCAGTTTGGTAGTCGGCAAAAGAAGCGGACCCAGTTAGCGTTAAGATACCGGTACCCGAACTCCAGCTTCCGGTTATCCCATTTTGATCAACAAAGGCAAGCACATCCTCAGAAGCGTTATAATTGCCAGTGATTTCAACTTCGGCACTTGAAAGATTTGTAGTGTAAGGATGAGTTGCAGTGATAGAAGAAGTAATAAATACTGGTGAACCTCCGGCAAAGAAACTTTGTGGGGTTGATTCAATGTCAGCAAGTACAGGGGGATCGGGAATCTCAGAAATAAATGAACCCGGTGAGCCCTGATTATTAAATTCGGTTGCAATCCAGTCAGCAGAAAGAGCTACATTTGAAATCCTGACCTCATCCATCATACCATCAAACTGGTAGTCTCCACTGGAGAGGGTAAGGTTGTCACCGTTAGGGGTGAAGTTGAAGGCGGTGGCGTTGGTTACATCCTGAGCACCATCAATATAAATAGTTCGCCCATTTGTTGAGCTGTTGGTGAAGGTAACGTAATAGTCAGTGCCGTCGCTCAAGGCAGAGCCATCAAAAGCAGTTCCATCATCGTTAACCGTAATATTGTTGAAGTAGTAAACAGCATACGAACTGTTGTATGCACCTTTGGTTACCAAATCAGGGCCTACGGAATTGAGGTTGGAACCATTTACCCAAAAAGAGATCGTAATATCCCCGGTAATTTCAATAGACGGATCATCGGCAATAGTGATAATATCGGTTCCGCTTCCAGCATTAAAATCACGGCCATCTCCAATAACTCCTGTTGTTACAGAAGTTCCGCTGGTGGAACCATCGTTGCCGTTAGCAGTAGCATCGCTGAGGTCACTATCCAGATGCAATACCATCTGGTAGCCGGAGTTCCAGGTTGTATTTACAGATTGATCTGTGGTTTGGCTGGAATTTCCATAGTAGATAAAAAACTCAGTATCGGTTGTAGCATTAAGGGTAGGGAAGCGTACCCAAAAAAGAATTTCTCCGGTCGAAGCGTCATATGACTCAAGTTCATGATCTAAAACAGTGGAGCCGTCTGCAGAGGTAAAAGTGATATCATATCCATTGGGACTTTCCACATCACCGCCGTTACCGGTGCTTCGTAAATCTGCATCTGTAAGTGAGATGAGAACAGGGAAGTCGGTCAGGTCGGTAGCTCCACTGACTTGTGCATTATCGACTGCAAATTTCTTTCTAAATGTATAGCCTGAAACTTGTGCAAATAAAGCCTCAGAACTGATGATAGAAATCAACAGGATTAATAGCGCGATATGTGTGTATTTGATGATATTCACACGCGTGATTAGACTGATTTTGCATGGAATATAAAATTTGGTAAGCTAAACTAATGGTTCATTAGCTATTTCTAACTCACTGTAATATTAGTTTCTTAATAAAAATTAATGTTACAGAAATTTATTTAATCAAGGTGAGTTTTTGAGTGAACTCTTTGTCTCCGGCACGGAATATGGCAATGTAGATACCACTTGAAAATTGAGACGCATTCCAAGTTACTTTATGAAAACCGGCTTGATAATTTTCATTGGTTATAGTCGATACTTTCCGGCCAAGTATATCATAAACTTCAATAGATACTAACCCTTCCAAAGGGGTAGAAAACTCTAAAGTAGTAGAGGGGTTAAAGGGGTTTGGATAGTTTCTTTCAAGATTGTAGGAATCAGGAATACCATCCGCATCTTCACCGGGTTCAATCTTCAGGATAAATTGGGCTTTTTGAAGATTATCAGTGGAAGCCTCGTTTGTCAGTTTAAAATTTGAAATGCTGTTCCTTGTATTCAGAGTGTCTGAATGGTTAAGGTTTCGTTTTACTCGGTCTGACTTGCGTAAATCTAATGCTGATTTCTGCAGACTTTTCTTTTTTGAATTATCAATAAGTGAAAGCGTCCAGGATTCAGGCAAATTCTTCACACCTTTCCATGATAGTTCAGCAGGGCCGTTTATCGGAATACCATTTTCATAACCTCCTATATAAATCGGAATTTCGATTGGGATCCCAAAGTTCCTTGGCATGTTGTTAATGGAAACCTCAGTTCCATCACCCAGCATGGAGAAAAGTTCCAGATAGGTATTTTGCTCAAAAGGAAGGAGTCTTATCGCATCAAGATTATCTTTGCTAACCTTCCCGTCTAATGAAAAAGTGATAAAAGATCTTTTTGTTATCCCGGAGGACTCGAGAATAAGTTCAAGAGAGACTTCTTCCCTTTCTTTATAAAAAGTACCCCCGGTTGTTTTTGAGTTTTCGTTCACAGAAAGGGTAGGAGCCCCGTTGCCGTTAGCTTTTACCCAAAAACCTTGAAATGGTTTGATTGTACCGTCAGGTAACGTTCCCCCAATTCCATTCCAGTCCAAATACTCACCGGATGAGGGGTCCCAGATATAGATTACATTATCCATATTGGTTTTTGTCCAGTTTCCGTCATCCCAATCGATGGTAGCAGAATAAGGGTTACCTACAAGATTCCAACCTTCACCTCCATCAGATGTGTAAGTAATTGGGAAAGTGAAGTTGCCGCTTACTCCCTCATTCTCTTCTCCTTGAACGGAGATAGTATCTGGTAAAGGCTGATTGTATAAAGGGTCGGCAGCTATATCCCCAAAAAAGTAGATGTAGTGACCTAATCCGGCAGTAACTGTGGAACTGGTATCAGTAAGAGTTCTCCAGCGTTCATTATCGGTTGCCTGAAAAGGATTACCTGCGGCGTCCAAAGAATCACTCTCGTTATATGATTCCTCATAAAACAACACATTTGGCTGAAGAGTATCGCCGGGTTGAGTACCGGTAGCATAAAAGGCGCCGGAAAATCCCTGAGTAATAATTCCATCAATAAAGTCAGAATATTTGGTGCTCATGGGGGAAGAAATAACTTGCCAGCCCATGCTTCCGTTCGTAGCTCTAAGCATCCGAATATCTTCGGTATTCCCTTGTTTTACATTACTCGCGAAGCTGTAACCTGACCCTATAGTCAGCACTCCATTGGTAAGAAAAAGAGTATCCGTTACAGCCAGATCATTATTTACTTGTACACCGGCAACATTGTTTATGGTAAAGCTTTTGATCTCTTCAATACCATTAATTTCTTGAAGGCTGCTTCCATTGAGGGTTAAAGAAGTATTATTGAGAGTGAAGTTAGATCCGGTAATATCTCCACCAAACCTAAATGTTGAGTTATTTCCAACTAAATTACCATCAACGGTAATATCTCCAAGGGCAACTAATTCTGAGCCGGCACCCATAGTGAGGGTATTTCCTGTTTCAATAGATATTAGTGTGAAGGCTTCCAGATAACCATTGCCGTTTACATCATTCTGAACATTTAACGTATTCGCAGTAAAATCACCCGATAATGTTTGAGTGGAAGTCCCATTTAGATTTACGGTGGATGAACCTGAAATGAAATTAGCAATTTCAGAGTCACCCGCTAAATTTATAGTTCCATTATTACCAGAAAAGCTACCATCACCGGAAATTTCATTGTTAATGGTAATAGTTCTGCCCGAAAGCGTCACTGTAGCTCCAAGTTCAATACTTAAAAAATCGATTACAGGATCTTCTCCATCAATAATCGGATAATAGGTTTGACCAGATTCTATTAAGACTACCTGTCCCGTGGAAGGTAAGCTTCCCAGACTCCATCTTCCGGTGTTCCCCCAGTCAGACCGACCAGCAGGGTTCCCGCCGCTGTCTGAACCATCCCATATGTTGAACTGAGTTATTTCAACAACTTCATCATCGGTAATAGAAACAGCGTTAAGTGTTCCGGTAATGGTGGCGGTTTCAATGGAAGATGAGGCTGTTAAGGTAGCGGTATAAGTTCCATCAAGATTATCAGCAGGTTGATTTCCAGCGGTACCTCCATCTGCATCGCTTAAAGTACCAGCCGTAGTACTTAGTGTAACAGCATCACCGCCAGCGGTTAAGTTATTACCAAATTCATCTTTAAGCTGAACGGTAATTTGGGTTTGGTCAGCGCCGTCATTTTGAAGAAAGCTTTCACTAGATGTAATTGTAGATGTTGTTTCATCAGCAGAACCGGGGTTAATCGTAAAGCTATTGCTAGTTCCTGATTCTGTAGAAGCGGTTTTCCGTGCAGAGATTGTAGTAGAACCTACCGAAGTAAGAGTAACGGAGTGTGGGTCTAGGATACCGGATGTAAAAGAGGCGGTGGTGCCACTTCCTGAATCAAAAGTACCGGAGGAGGTGATTTGTACGGTCTCGTCAAAAGTTGTTACCGTATTATTAAATGCATCCTGGGCTGTTATTCGAAGATCAAAAGAAACGCCAGCTGTTTGTGTTGATATGCTGCCACCTCCGCTTATTTCTACTAAAAAGGTCGAAAGTTCGTCAAAGGTATAAACTATTTCTGGGTCTCCGCTTGTAATAGAAGATGCATTGACCGTTGCGCTAATATCAGCTGAACCTACATCGTTGGGGGCGGTTAGTGTGGCAGAATATGTACCATCCCCATTATCAGTGGTGGAGGAAAGAACACCCGTCCCGGTTCTTGAGATCACTACTGTCTCTCCACCTGAAGTTAAGTAGTTTCCAAATTCATCTTTAAGTTGAACGGTAATTATGGACTGACTTGAGCCATCTGCAATAAGTGTATCAGCGGAAACGGAAATCGTTGAGCTATCGGCATCTGCAGCGGCGGGATTAACAGTAAAGGTGTTGCTGCTACCTGATTCACTTCCAGCACTGTTGGTAGCGGTGATGGTTGTGTTATTACCGGAAAGTATCAGTTCAACATTATGTGGATCATAGACTCCATCAACAAAAGGGCCCACACTTGTAGTGGTGGTGGTTCCGGAGAACTCACTCGTTGTTGTTAAATCAACTGAACCTGTAAAATTGTCTCGGCCCATGTTACCGTCTAAAAGGTCACCAACACCATCTACAGCTTCAATACGTATGTCAAAATTATTTCCTGCAGTTTGAGTCCCTATTGCACCAGTTCCAGATATCTCAACTTCAAATCCGGCTAAAGAGCCTGCAGTTGCTACCGTAAAATTATTGCTGGGCTCTGACGCATCTAAGCCGGTAGCTTCAGCTGTAATATTTTTATTTCCAGTTTGATTAAAGGAGACGGTGCTAAAAGTTGCCTTACCAGTACCGTCGGTATTTGCAGTATTCCCACTAATATTTCCTGAGCCACTGTTAATCGATAAGGTTATTAGTGTGCCAGACTGAGCCACGTAGTTGCCATAACTATCAACAATTTGTACCTCAATTGGAGGTGTTAGATTATCATTGCGGTTAGCATTTGAAGGCTGAACCAGAAAAATAAGACTGTCTGCAGCAGCTGGACTCACAGATATGGTATTTGAAGAAATAGTCGCGAAACCTGAAGCAGCAAAATCTAAATCAATGGAATTGGCTACAAGGTGATTCAATCCAGAAAAAGTAGCTACTCCACTGCTTACTGTAGCTGTTGTTGTTCCCTGAAGGTCTCCCGAACCTGCACCACGACTAACTGATATCTCTGTGAAATTATCGCTTGTTATTACATTCGTGTAATCATCCCTTATTTCTATAACCGGTTGAGTTGAAAATGCTTGACCAGCAGTGGCTGTAGAGGAGGGTTGTGTAGATATCGCTAAGGTAGCGGCGTCTGATGGGGTTACCGAAATAGTTCCTGATGATGTAGGAGTAAGTCCTCCAAATGTGGCTTGTATATTTGCTGAGCCAACTAAATCCCCGGTAAAAGTAGCATTGCCGCCAGAAGCTGAAAGGTCTCCTGTTAATATTCCTCCGGAAATATTTTGTAGTGACCATGTTGAACTTTCATTTCTTTTGAAGTTATTAAACTGATCACGAACATTTGAGTAAACGGTGATAGAAGTCCCCGCTTCTACATTTTGGGCGCTTACAAGAGCTCCTCCAGAAGTAGGTAAAGTCTCAACACGGATCTTATTGTCCGCTCCCGCAACAGTAGAAACGGAGCCGTAATTATTGGTTCCTCCTGGTGCTGCACTTCCTGCATTCTGAATTTGGCCGGAAGAAAGAGGGGAGCCTTGGGAAGGTCGAAGTCTTATATTACCAAATTCTACACGGTGAGGGTTGTTGGGAGGTGATCCACCACTATTACCCGATACATCAAAAATAATTTCGGAGCTTGTTCTGCTATTAAGAGTTACCGTAACCCGATTTCCTTTAGGTTGTGTAACTGTTATTGTAGGAGCCGTACCGCCTGTATCCCAAATAAAACCGCTTGGTGCCTGTAACCTAATATTACCTGACTGTAACTGTCCGGGAGCAGTTTCCTGAATAATAGGGCCTGTTAATGTAGTCCATGTTCCCGTAGAAAAGTTATCAGCAGAAATACCTGTACCCCCGGTAGCAGGGGTTATCGTTTGGGCTACCATTTTTATAGGAGTTGTTAAAACCAAACATGCCAATAGCAGATATTTAAAGTTTTTCAACTTCATTATTCTTTTTTGCTGAAAATTTTTGAAACCTAAATAGTTGCTTTTTTTAGCTTCCTTAATGTCCTTAATTCAATATAATATTAAAAAACCTTAACAAGAAGAATATTAAGGCCTCTTATTTAATTACGATGTAGGGTACAGAGCAGATTGTAGAAAGGATTACTTAATCAGTGTCATCTTTTTGGTGACAATATTTTCCGGTGTTGCCAGTCTGTACAAATAAACGCCACTAGAATTGCCGGCTGCATTCCATGTATAAGTATGAGTTCCTGCAGGAAGCTCTTCACTGACGAGAGTTGTTACCTCTCGTCCAAGCATATCAAATATGGTAAGCTGAGTAAAGCTTTGAAGAGGAAGGTCAAACTGAATATTTGTAGTTGGGTTGAATGGATTGGGGTAATTTTGTTCAAGTGTAAAACTCTGTGGAAGGTCTGAGGCATCAGAGCCGGGATTAATTTTTAGTACAAATCGTGCCTTTGCACTACTGGTTTTACTGGTTACTTTTGCACGGTTTTGTGCATTACCATTTGGTGCAATCTTATTCTTGTTTCCATTATAATTGAAAGGGTAGATCCCTCCGTCAGTAACAGGAAATTCTTCCCCTGTTTTTTTATCGATGATACTTAAACTCCATCCATTGGGAATATGGTCGAAGTTCTTAAATGAAAGGTTGAGGGGTTTTGAAGTTGAGATTCCAGCTTC
Source organism: Balneola sp. (assembly GCA_002694685.1). Taxonomy (NCBI): domain Bacteria; kingdom Pseudomonadati; phylum Balneolota; class Balneolia; order Balneolales; family Balneolaceae; genus Balneola; species Balneola sp. The sequence goes on along the minus strand of NZMW01000001.1, from coordinate 754,743 downwards.
AAAGGATTCTACCATAATGGGGATCTCTATTGTACGGCCAAAATTGCGAGGCAAGTTGTTGATGGCGTATTTATCTCCATTCTCCGTTACAGAACTAAGCTCCAAATAATTAGTGATGCCCGGAATTGGCAAAAGGCGGTAAGCATCAGATTTATCCTTGCCTATTTTGGCATGCTCAGTAAACATAAAATGGGTAGAGACTTCATGTTTATCATCACCCAGTGATACAGAAAACGACGGATGTGCAGTGATTTTTTGGTTAGCTATCGTTTTGCCTACAAAAGTGCCACCCGTTGTTTTAGCAGTTTCTTCAACTTCAAGAGTGGGGGAAGTATCGTTAGCCTTAACCCAAAAACCTTGAAAAGGAGAAATCAAGCCATTTCCTAAATCTCCGGTAGTTCCATTCCATGTCAGGTATTGATTGCTGTCGTAGTCCCAGATATAAATGGTGTTGTCGATATTGGTTTTGGTCCAGCTGCCAGAATTGTCCCAGTTTATGGTTGCTGCATAGGGATTACCAATGAAATTCCACCCAGAATCAGCTGTGGTGGTGTAGGTTACTCCAAAGTCAACAGGCCCTTCATGTTCTTGTCCCTGAACCTCTAAGGTAGCTGGCAGGGGAAGTATGTCATTATAAAGAGGGTCCGCATCAATATCACCAAAAACATAGGTGAATAAACCCTGACCTGGGGTTAGCGAAGTAGCCGCACTTGCCGGAGCTCTCCATCTTTGATTATCGGTTCCTGGATAGTTTTCTAGGTAGTAAAGAACGTTAGGCTGCAACGTATCACCTGGATTTGATCCGGTACTGTAGTAAGCGCCGGTATAACCTTGGGTTACAATGCCGTCAAAAAAGTCATCGTAGTCAGAACTGATCGGAGAGGAAAAGAGTCTCCATCCCTGGGTTCCCGTAATGATTTGCCTCATTACTAAGTCGCCAGAGCCAATTGATTTTGTATTGGCAATAAGGTTGTTTCCGGATTCAATAATTAATGATCCATTGGTTAAGGAGAGGGTGCCATTCACTTGAAGGTTATTATCTAGCGTCACACCCGAGGCATTATTTATGGTAACATTGGCCGCGGTTGTTGGGAGACCAGTACCGGTAGCTTGTGCTGCTGAACCGTTATAAACATAAGAACCACCTGTTCCGAATGTTCGCGTTGTGGTTTGAATATTGCCTGTAGCTCCGGAAGCGCTGATTCCTCCCGGTGATCCAATCTGAATGGTTCCTGTAGTAAGCTGAAAGATTCCTGCCCCGGAAATAGTCTTAGTGCCGAGAGTAAGATTCCCCCCTGATCCAACCCGAAGTTCTGATCCACCGCTTACCTGTACCGAGGTTTGGTTGACAATTGATGTTGTACTGGAAATGGTAACTAAATCTCCATCCCCAACAATAATTGTAGCATTACTTGTACTTGAAGGATTTGTAGTAGCAGCCGGACCGGAATGACTTACTCTGGACCACGTACTGTTTGTAGCCCAGCTACCGGAGGTTCGGCTATAAAAAGTTATAGGGCCAAATTTTGTAAATCTCTTTTTGTGATTGTCTGAGAGTTCACCGCCGTCGGTACTTTCCATGGTTCCGCCAGGGTTCATGGTAATTTCATACTGAATATCTTCCGTGATAGTTGAAACGGTTAGTGTAACTACTGTACTGTCACCGCCGGTATTTAAAGAGGCATTACTTACTGTTAAGGTTGTTGCGGGGTTATTTACTCTGGCAATACTATAGTTTCCTGTTGTCTCAGCCGGACCTTGTAACATAGCCTTGTTAAAAGTTATAACTACAGTATTTAAATCTGTTGCCGTTGCCGAAACTGCAAAAGGGGAAGGGCTTTGGACGTTATCGGCACCTCCACCACCAACTTCACCTTGAACATCCAATTGATCGTCGCCCTCAACTATAACACCGCCATCTTCATCAACAATAAGATCTCCTTCAATGACTACGGTATTCTGAGTACCGCCATCTGTGTTAAAAACAGCCCCTGAGTCAACCTGAACATTATAAAAAGTAAGATCAGAACCAGAGTTTATGGTTTGAGTTGAATCACCGCTAAATACGACTGTACTAGAATCAGCCTCGAAATTACTTCCGTTTTGCACAGTGAAATCACCTTCCAGAGTGACGGTAGCACTACCGGCATTAACGGTACCTCCGGAGGTAAATGAAGCATCACCACCTACATTCAAGCTTCCTGAATTTAAGTCAATAGTTCCGCCACTACTCAAAGATGCATTCCCACCGATAGTGATCGACCCGTTATCAACCGACATATTACCATTACTAGTAAAAGCTGCATTTCCGGTAACAGTGACCTCGGCATCTTGAACGTTAAAGTAGCCGCCACTGCCAACATCCACATCAGAATTAATGTTAACAGTACCTGAGCCAAAATTGGCATAACCACTATTTCCAATGGAAGTAACATCGTTGAAATTAATGGTACCGGTATCCAAATTAATGATGCCGCCGCTTCGAACGGTTACTTCGCCATTGAAATTCGTAACCCCATCATTTCCATTGTAAGTTCCATTTACAGTGGTGCTGCCATAGATATTAGCAGTTCCATCCTGGGCATTAAATGTGTCACTGTTTGAGATATCAAAATCGCCTCGCACATTCAGAACTCCATTTCCAAGGTTAAATGTACCAATGATCTCCACATCAACGTCTTCCGAAATAGTACCGGCAGTAAAAGAACCATTTGTGATGTTAATTTCTGATTCTGCTGAATTCACATCAAAGTTGTTTTGTCCTCCTGATGTAGCCGTCATCTCAACATGCCCGTTGATGATATTTAATTTACCTGCACCATTAATTATTAGATCATCAGTTATGGTAAGCGTAGCATTGTTTCGAATTCGAAGCTGATCCCCTGGATTGCTGTACCACACATTTATGCTAACAGAGCGAACTGTCACATTGGAGGTTATTACCGGGTAGGGTGTAGTGTTCCCTCTCATACCCACAGTTTGCCCGGATGTTGGAACACCTGACGGATTCCAGTTTCCGGCGGTATGCCATGATGAATCAATCGCTCCAGTCCATATCTTATCCTGTGCACTCAGCGAAGTAGTTCCGCAGAGCACAAGAAAAAGAGTTAAGAAAAACGTTATTTGAAGCTTGATATTCATACTTATTATAAATGTAGACTAAAGTAAGCATATAAAGCTTCTTTAGTTCTTTAGAGAGCGATTATGAGCTATTTATAACCTACATTAAAAGGTCTTAACGTTATCTGGAAACACAAGGAAATAGAACTCCAAACTTAAACACAGATTGCATGTGCAAGCCATAAATTCGGTACAATTTTACTGCAGTCAGAACTGTAATAAGTCAATATTATTTTTTTATCGGTGTATTATGCAGTCTCTTAAGATTATCCTTAGGTTTAGCGAAAATTAATTCACAGTTTTTTATGAAAGGAATCATACTTGCGGGAGGAACCGGGTCCCGACTTTATCCCTTAACTAAGGTTACGAATAAACATCTTCTTCCGATTGGTGATAAACCGATGATTTATCATCCCATCGAAAAGTTAACGGAAGTTGGCATTCAGGAAATTTTAATTGTTACGGGGACAGACCACATGGGTGCTGTGGTAAATCTATTGGGTTCTGGTAAAGACTTTGGATGTCGGTTTACCTATAAAGTTCAGGATGAGGCGGGCGGAATTGCACAAGCCTTGGGGTTAGCTGAAAACTTCGCAGGCGATGAGCCGGTGGTCGTAATTTTGGGGGATAATATTTTTGAGCACTCACTCCAAAAAGCCGTAGATAATTATGACGGAAATGGCGCTCAAATCCTTATAAAGGAAGTACCAGATCCAAAGCGGTATGGAGTAGCTGAACTTGATGGAGAGAAAGTGTTGTCGGTGGAAGAGAAACCTAAACAGCCTAAATCCAACTTTGCAGTAACAGGCGTTTATTTTTATGATTCGAAAGTTTTTAACTGTATAAAAACATTGAAGCCCTCTGGCCGGGGAGAGTTGGAAATTACCGATGTCAATAACTACTACATTCAGCAGGGGGGAATGAAAAGTTCGGTTATGAAAGGATGGTGGACGGACGCTGGCACACCTGAATCATATAGAATAGCTAATGAATTAGTGCGGGGTTAGCAAATGCGGATTTTGATTACCGGAGGAAATGGGCAGCTTGGCAGAGAATGGGTGCAGTTTCTAAATAAGCAGGAAGTTGAATTTATTTCACTCCCTTCTTCAGATCTGGATATCACCAACCATGCTGATACCAATCGGGTGCTGAGCAATCTTAATCCTACCGTTATAATAAATTGTGCTGCCTACACAAAAGTGGATCAGGCTGAGGAAGAAAAGGAATTAGGCTTTAAAGTAAATGCAGACGCTGTTGAAAACCTGGCTGAGTATTGTGACTCCAACAAAATTAAATTAGTACACTTTTCCACAGACTATGTATTTCCCGGAACCGAAGGCGATATGGAAAACCTTGCTAAAGGGTATCCCGAAGAGTATAAGACCGATCCGACAAATGTATATGGCGCTTCAAAATTAGCAGGCGAAAAAGCTCTTGCTGATTCTGGTTGTGAATTTTTACTGATTAGAGTTTCGTGGCTATGTGGTAAGTATGGAAATAACTTTGTTAAAACGATGCTTAGGCTCGGCAAAGATAGAGACGAGCTTAGCGTGGTTAATGATCAATATGGCAGCCCGACTTTCACTAAGAATGTTGTTGAAAACTGCTGGCAGTTAATTAAACAAAAAGAAGAAGGGACGTTTCATGTTAGCTCTGCGGGTAAGTGCACTTGGTATGATTTTGCAGCCGAAATTTTTAAACAAACGGGTGTTGAAGTTAGCTTGAATCCGGTAGATAGCTCACAATTTCCAACAAAGGCAAAACGTCCGGCTTTTTCACTGCTAAGTACAGAAAAAATCACTAACATCTCAGGCGTTTCAATTATAGATTGGAAAGATGGGTTAAAATCATTGTTGGCAGAATTGGAGATATGAAAATTACAGAAACAAGAATACCTGCTGTAAAACTTATTGAACCTAAAGTTTTTGAAGACGATCGGGGCTACTTTTACGAATCTTACCGGGAATCAATCCTGAAAGAAGCAGGGATAACAGTAGATTTTGTACAGGATAACGTATCAAAATCTTATAAGGATGCTATCCGAGGACTTCATTATCAAATCGAAAATCCACAGGATAAATTGGTGCAATGTCTTGAAGGAACCATTCTGGATGTAGCGGTTGACCTTCGCCAGGATTCGCCTTCTTTTGGTAATTATGTGGCATTTAAGCTGTCAGATGTTAACAAGCAGATGCTATTTATCCCCAAAGGATTTGCACACGGTTTTTCGGTGCTTTCGGACGATGCCATCGTTTCCTATAAATGTTCAGATTATTACAATGCAGAAGGAGAGCGGGGAGTACGTTGGGACGACCCCTTAATCCGAGTTCACTGGGATGTTGCCCGACCTATACTTTCCGAAAAGGATCGTAAGTTGCCTTTATTTTCATCACTCAAAGAAGAAGACCTCTTTTAATATGCGCGTTATAGTCACAGGAGGAGCCGGGTTTATTGGTTCTAATTTAATTTTACGTTTAGCTGAAGCCCATCCCGAATGGGAAATTTATAACATTGATAAGCTTACCTATGCTTCGGATCAGTCTTATCTGAAGCCATTAAAAGATTCAGGTCAGTACTATTTTAAGAAGGTTGATTTAGTAAACAGGGATGAAGTGCATGATGTGGTTAATACTTTCAAACCGCAGGGAGTTTTTCACCTGGCGGCGGAATCTCATGTTGATAACTCAATTCAAGGTCCCGAGCCTTTCATACAGTCTAATATTGTGGGCACATTCAACATTTTGGAAGAATGCCGGCTGCTTTGGAAAGACGATGAAGAAGCGTGGAAGAATAACCGTTTTCTGCATGTTTCAACGGATGAAGTGTATGGTGAGCTCGAGGATGAGGGCTTTTTTACGGAAGAAACTCCATACGCACCAAATTCACCTTATTCCGCCTCAAAAGCGGGAAGTGATATGATTGTTCGAGCATATTATCACACATACGGCATGAACGTAGTAACCACCAATTGCTCTAACAACTACGGACCTCATCAACATGATGAGAAACTAATTCCCGTTGTAATTCGAAGCGCCATCAACCATGATAAAATTCCAGTTTATGGAAAAGGTGAGAATGTACGTGACTGGCTGTTTGTCCATAATCACTGTGATGCCCTAGATACTGCGTTTCTAAAAGGTGAAGCCGGTGAGACTTATACTATCGGCGGTAATAATGAGTGGAAGAATATAGAGCTGGTCCATAAAATCTGTAATATCTTAAATGAAGAAGTGGGTAATGGACCGGATGGCGATTACAAAAACCTGATTACCTTTGTAACGGATCGCTTAGGCCATGATTTCAGATATGCCATTGATGCCTCAAAAATTAAGAATGAATTAGGCTGGGAGCCTTCTCAAGACTTTGACGGAATGCTCCGCCAAACAATTTTGTGGTATGTTAGAAAGTATAATTCAAAATGAAGAACTAAAGATTAAAAATTAAGATGGAGCGAAGTGCTCATTTTTAATCTTTAATTTTAAATTTTTAATTCTAAAGAAAAAATAATGAGTGACAGAAATTATTGGCTAATGAAATCCGAACCGGATGCTTACAGCATTGATGACCTTGAACGCGATGGGGTAGAACCATGGGATGGCATTCGAAATTATGAAGCCCGAAATACTATGCGAGATGACATGAAAGTTGGGGATGGTGTCCTGTTTTATCATTCCAGAGTATCTCCCCCGGTCATTGTGGGCACAATGGAAGTTGCTAGTGAGCCCTATCCTGATCCCACCCAATTTGACCCCGACTCAAAATACTTTGATGACAAGAGTAGCGAAGAAGATCCGAGGTGGCAACTTGTTGATGTGAAGTTTGTTCAGAAGTTTGATGAACCGGTAACACGCACAGCTATGAAGAAAGAACTATCACTCGAAGAAATGGTAATTTTCAATCGGATTAGACTTTCGATTACCCCGGTAACAGAAGCCGAATGGAAAAAAATCCACGAAATGGCCGGCGCTGATATAAAGTAAACTGACCTTTTATAATGCTGAGATTAATTCATTTCTTGATCTCAGCATTACTTTCTTCAGGGAATGAATTTGTTTTACGCTCGTCTTCCAATTCTCTGAATTCTTTTATGGTTAATCCAAATCCAATCAAGAAAAGTATGGTTGTGAAGATTCCACAGAATAGTATAACTGTATTACTCATTTGGACTCCTGTAAATGTTCTTGATATAAATTCCGAAGCCTAATAGCGACGGAACCCAGATACCTACAAATATTCCTGCTTCAGGATTGGTGGTAAACCATAAGTAGATTGAAAGCAACATCGATAAGAATGCTGATCCCAGTATAAAATAGTCGGATAATTTCATTTAGTAGAATTAGTTCTGATTCGCTTAATAAATAAAAATTAAGGACTAATCATTCCGACAAATAATTCCGGAACTTTCAAAATGAAATGAAAGTTATGCCTGTACTAATCATAACTATAAAGGAGACGCTATGTTGGAACAACCAACCTTAACATTTGGCGAGTATACACTCGTCTATAACATGTTATCATTCGCGATTGCCTCGATGATATTTTCGGGTTTATTTTTTGTGCTTTCCCGCGATCGAGTAGCTCCTAAGTATAGAATTTCTTTAGTGGTCTCAACACTCGTAGTAGGTATTGCAGCATATCACTATTTAAGGATTTTCAATTCTTGGGAAGCCGCATACATGATAACCGACGCAGGTAATTATATCGCATCAGGTAAACCTTTCAATGACGCCTACCGATACATTGATTGGCTTTTAACAGTACCACTGCTAGTGGTAGAACTGGTATTAGTAATTGGTCTGGCTAAAGACAAACAAAGCAGTATGCTAACAAAATTAGTGATAGCTGCTTTTTTAATGATTCTTTTGGGCTACCCGGGAGAAATTTTAATGGATGACAGCTTATTCTCAATGCGAGGATTATGGGGTCTGTTAAGTACTATCCCATTCATTTACATAGTGTATGTATTGTGGGGTGAATTAGGAACCGCTATGGCAGATCAGACTGGTAAGGTTCAAATTCTTTTCAGAAATATCCGGTTGCTGTTGCTAGCTACTTGGGGTTTTTACCCAATTGTGTATATGGCACCATTTTTTGGATGGACTGGCGCTGAGTCAGAGATTGCTATCCAGGTTGGTTATTCCATTGCTGATGTATTAGCTAAAGCAGGTTACGGTGTAATGATTTATGCTATTGCACGAGCTAAATCTGAAGCTGAAGGCTATGAAGTAGGACAAAGCACAGTAAGTGCCTAGTTCTGATCATTCACAAAGAGAGCAATGACCCTGTCGTTTAAAAGCGGCAGGGTTTTTTTATGGACTTTATTCTTGGTGGAAGTTGCTATACATCTTTTCAACAACAAACATATGAGGGAGAGTAAGTACACTTATCAAAATGAAAAGAAGGGCTACAAGTAACTCCTCATTCCCGAATGCCTGCAGCATAAAATATAAAAAGATTAGACCAGCGTAGGAGATAACAGAGTACAGAAAGGTGCTTTTATAAAACCACATAAAAGAAACATTCTCACCAAACTTCTCTAAATAGTTTAGCATAGTTTTGGTATGATTAAAGGCATGCCAGCATCCAAAATAAACTGAGAATGCAAAAATTGGATCACAATAATAGAATAGAAAAGGCACAATGAGAGCGTCAATAGAAAATAAAGAGTAAAGGTTGTCCGGCTTTTTTAGGGTGGACAGTAACAGGTAACAAGCCGGATAGATGAGTGCCAATGTTGTGGAAAGAATATCAGGTGCTACTATCGGAAACAAAGCACCAGCGATGGAATAGCCCGTTACTTCTTCGATAATAGAAGAAGAGTAGTAAGGCTCACTGCTAAAAAGTATTAACCCGACAATTGTAATTCCGCGAGCATATAGCATAAGGTGCTTATGCCATCCCTCAAACGAAAAGCGTTCTGCATCAGCTTGTCCGAAATGGTAGAGTGTCATCAGCAGAAAAAACATAAAAGCTGCAAAAGGGGAAAACACCCAAAACAGTCCATACAAAAACATCACGCTCAAATACCCGGCGTAGAAGATAAATTGATTTCTAAAATTCTTGGGTCTATCAAAGGCTTTGAACGCAATTATATGATCTAAGGCACCATGGGGCATTCCAATCACGAGGATCACGAGTCCGAGTATCCAGAACCTTATTTCATAAATAATATCCGGGATTAAAAAGTTTATCAAAATAGAACCAACCCCAACAGCAATTTGATATTTAAGATGTGAGTTATGTGTTTTGCCCAAAAGAATCTTTATTTATGAATAGGTTCCAGAAAAACTTCAAACTTCTACAATCAGTTCCTTAGAGTAAGAGATGTTTAGCGCTGGGACTTTTTGATCTAATCGAAAAAAGAATAAGCTGAATTTATAAGTATGCGTAGCTTTCTTTAGTACTCTCTCCTTTATCAATTTTATCATACAGGGAATAGAGGTAAAGGATGATTACTCCAAATGCTACACCGGATACGAGTAATAGGATATTCGCCAAGCCATCCGTAGAAAAGGAGAGCCGGATAAGCACTGTAGTCACTACAAAACCCGTATTTCGAATGAGCAGGCTGTAACGATCGGTGTATCTGAATGAAGCCACTAAGATCAAGACGTCGACAATAATCAGGGCGACGAAAAATTCGTTGTAGAATATTTTGTTGAAATCTTTAACGGTATTGATCAATCCTAAACTGAGTTGATTGAGCTCAATAATCCAATGTGTAAAGCTATAGATGGATAGAAACAGAAATACAGGAATCAGTAGAATACAGAGTACTTTTTTATATACTATAAACCCCTCAATATTGGGCGTTACGGTATGACTCTTTCTGTTAACCAGTAGGTATCTAAATAAAAATATGAGGAAAAAGAGCACCACAAAACCGATGAGATCATACAAAAGCGGTAAGTTTTCACTACTTAACAGTTCGATATTCTGGAAATCCAAATAGGAGATGTCTTTAAAAATTCTGCGTATCAAGATTAAGGATACAATCTCATATTGCTTGGCAATTGACACTGAAAATGATCGAGGTAAGTAATAAATCAGCAGGTATACTTCATAAAAAAGTATAAAAGAAAAGGGTGTATAAAGCGCTGAAATTGGACTGGAAAGAAATCCCTGAAGTTGGCTATGAGCTGATATTACACCGCTCATATTTAAAAAAACAGCAATCAGATGAATACCAAATCCAATACTTGCGACATAAAGCGTACCGATCTCGATACGTTCTTTAATATCCTCATTGAAGAATTTTTCAAAAAGCAGCAGCACGAATTTTTTTGATATCATACCTTAACAACTTTAAAAACTTCTAAATTGTTCGTTGGTACATGAAGAAACGCAAATTACTCACTTATTTAGCCGTTGGTATACTAGTAGCTTATACGGGTATCTGTATCTATTTCTATCTGATCCAAAACACCATCATCTTCAGACCTTCTCAGCTAGATACTAACGAAAGCTATAGCTACAATTTTAAATTTGAGGAGCGCTGGTTCGAACCGGAAAAAGACGTTCGGATCCATGCCATCCATGCTTTTGCAGATTCATCCAGAGGGTTAGTGATTTATTTTCATGGTAACCGAGGCTCCAATCGAACAAACCCAACTAAAATCGAGCTGTTTCTAAATAACGGTTATGATGTCCTCTATCCGGATTATCGCGAATATGGTAAAAGTACAGGTGAGCTTTGGAATGAAGAAGACCTGGTTGGGGATATGGAGTTCATTTTTGATGAAATGGAATCCGAATATAGGGAAGAAGATATTGTGCTGATGGGCTATTCTCTGGGAACGGGGGTGGCAGCACAGGTTGCAGCAGCAAATGACCCAAAAATGCTGATTATGTGGACGCCATACTACAGCATGGTTGACATGAAAGATGCTCAGTTTAGTTTTCTGCCTGATTTCCTGGTTCGATATCCACTTCGTACCGACTTAGCTCTCCAACAAATAGAAGAACCGGTTTATATTTTTTATGCGGAAGAGGATGAAGTGCTTCCCGTCGAGCGCTCCATCAGACTCACCGATTTTTTAAAAGAAGGGGATGAACATTACGTGCTGGAGAATCAGCGCCACGGCTGGATTTACAGGAATTTTGAGCTGGTTGAAAAGATGAATGTGATTTTGAATAAGAATTAAAGTTTGAGGTGACAAAACCTGTCACTTATCATTAGTATCTTTCGAAACACAAAAGAAATTAAGAGTAAATTTTTTCATGGAATACATTTTAGCCATAGCAGGAATCATTATCGGGGGAATCGCGGGATATGCCATCGCGCATTTCAAATCTAAATCAGAAAGTTCACGGCTGGAGGAGCGAAATCAGAATCTGAGTGATCAGCTACAGGAAGCAGAGGCTGAGCTGGATAGCCTTCAGCAAAAGAAAGAAGAAGAGCTGGAGCAGGAGCGAAAGCGAGCCAATGAGCTGGATAAACAACTGGCTGAGCGAAACGCAGACTACCGGAATTTGCAGGAGCGACTGAGTGAGCAGAAGAAGGAACTTGGCGAAATGCAGGAACAACTGACAACACAGTTCGAAAACCTGGCCAACAAAATTCTGGAAGAGAAGTCCGAGAAATTCACCAAGCAAAACAAAGAGCAGATGGATCAGCTGCTGAATCCGCTGGGTGAAAAGCTTGAAGCTTTCAAGAAGAAAGTGGAAGAGACATACGATGATGAAAACCGCCAGCGTGCTACGCTAAAAGAACAGATCAAACAAATGGCAGAGCTCAATAAAACCATGAGTGAGGATGCCAAGAATCTGACCAAAGCACTTAAAGGAGATTCTAAAACGCAGGGGAATTGGGGAGAGGTGATTCTACAGCGAATTCTTGAGAAATCGGGTCTGCGTAAAGACGAGGAGTATTTTGTGGAGCAAAGTGTTACGATGGATGATGGTCGCCGTATTCGTCCCGATGTGGTTGTTCGCCTCCCGGATGAAAAGTTCCTGGTAATCGATTCCAAGGTCTCTCTTACAGCATACGAACAGTTTAGCTCAGCGGAAGATGAAGCCGATCAGGAACGAGCGTTGAAAGAACACATCAACTCTATCCGGACCCACGTGAAAGGGCTTAGCGAAAAGAATTATCAGCATATTCACGGCGACAGAAGTCCGGATTTTGTATTGCTGTTTATACCCATTGAACCAGCATTTGGCGCTGCTTTACAACACGATTCAAATCTTTACTACGAAGCTTTTGATAAAAATATCGTGATTGTAAGTCCATCTACATTACTTGCTACGCTTGCCACCATCGACAGTGTTTGGAAGCAGGAGTATCAAAATAAAAACGCTATGGAAATCGCTAAACGAGGCGGGGCTTTGTATGATAAGTTCGTGCTATTTGTGGAGAGCATGAATGATATCGGTCAGCGGATTCGCCAAACCCAAGACAGCTACGATGAAGCGATGGGAAGACTTTCTACGGGTGCCGGTAATCTAGTCCGTCAAGCCGAAATGATTCGAAAGCTTGGAGCTAAAACTTCCAAACAATTACCGGATGGGATGGAAGAAGATCAAGAGCTTATCGAGGATTAAAGCTTTAGCTCACCTGGATTGACGTCCTTCTCGCAACGAATGACAGATTTCAGATTATGAGGTCTATCATGGCTATCTATTTTATATAGTCATGCTGAGGGTACACCCGAAGCATCTTCACAAGGTTTTTCCATTTCTTCGTTTTGCAGATCCTTCGAGAGTACTCTCAGGATGACAAGGTCTTTTCAAAGAAACAAATTCTGCCAAATATGGTATCTGTACTTAAATACGATACATTTGGTTTATGGAAGAACAGCAGCAATTCAAATCAGTTGATTGGTTTAAATACACCAAGATTACCTTTGGGGTGATCTTAGGCTGGTCATTTTGGTTTTGCTTGTTGATCATTGCTCTTCGATGGATTAACCCGCCGGTTACCTCATTTATGCTCCAGCAGAATTGGAAAGAGTTGGAGCAAGAACGCTACAACCTCAGGGAGACATGGGTTCAGGGTGAAAAGCTTCCCGATTATATGAAACTGGCGGTTATAGCTTCAGAAGATCAGCGGTTTAGGCAACATTGGGGCTTAGATCTGGCTGCCATCGATAAAGCACTGGATGAGAAGAAGAGAACGGGAAGAATACGGGGAGCAAGTACCATTACCCAACAAGTGGCTAAGAACCTTTTCCTTTCCCCGGCGCAGACCTATTTAAGAAAAGGCATCGAAGCCGTGATTGCTGTTTTGCTGGAAGTTTTTTGGACCAAAGATCGCATTTTGGAGGTGTATCTAAATATCGCAGAATTTGGTCCGGCTAAGTACGGAATAGCAAGAGGAGCTGATTTCTATTACGGAAAAGCACCCGACGAATTGACTCCCAAAGAAGCGGCAAGAATGGCAACGGTGCTTCCAAACCCATGGCGGATAGAGCCGACTCCTGCATCTGAATATGTAGTTAAACGCAGTGAATGGATCTTGCGAAATATGCAGCAGTTAAGTGGAATCCGGTATCTGCCCAAACCGGAACCAAAGCCCGATACTACAGATACGCTTCAGCAGCAGCCCGTATTCCTGGATTCTCTTGAGTTAGTTAGCCTGCAAGATTCGATGGAGTTATATCTGGATTCGATCTTGATAGACCTGGAATTAGAAAATCTTGAAAATTAATGTACCAAGCATTTATATAATTACATTAACTGTCGATAAAAACACTTCAAAAGAGATTAATTTTTTAGGAATCAGTAATAATGCCAGCTATCGACTCTGCTGAAAAACAGCGTTTAGAAACTTTACTTGAATACGAAATTTTAGATACTGAAGAGTCCCGTGAATTTGACAATTTAGTGAAGCTTGCTGCCCAAATCTGTGAAGTACCAATAGCCAAGATTAATTTTTTGGATGACAAAAGAACATGGTCTAAGGCAAACTACGGCAATGATATAAAGGAATCTCCAAGGGAGATGAATTTTTGCCACACTACGATCAAGAATGATAAATTCATGGTGGTTGAAGATGCTACAAAAGACGAAAGGTTTAGGGAGTTTGAATTTGTAGCGAAGGACCCCAAAATTCGTTTTTATGCCGGGGTAAACATCAAAAAAAATAAACAAAACCTTGGTACTATTTGTGTACTTGGTATGGAACCTAAAACGCTCTCGGAAATGCAACTCAATGCATTGCACACGATAGCGAATGAAATTGAGGTTCGGTTAGAGCTCATAAAAAAGAATATTGAGTTAGAAACCACTTCCACATTTTTGAAGGCTTCCGTAGATCTAATGCTCATTATTGATCCGGAAACGTTGAAAATAAATAAGTGTATCGAAAACGGAGTTAAAATATTTTCATCACACTTAGATAGTAAAGACCAGGAAAAATCACTTACAGCGTTCCGAGGCTGGCCGCTAGTAGGTCAACTTCAGAAATATCACACGGAGGGAGTTGACGAATTTGAGACCGAGACTTCTTTGTTGTTGGACGATAAGGAGCTTCATTTAGAAATTAATGCCATAAAGAAAGACGGTAAATGGCTTATCACTGCAAAAGATATCACTGAGCGGGTTGAGGCGGAGATGGAGGTAATGAGGGAGAAATTATTTACCGAATCCATCATTAACTCTCTTCCTGTAAATTTCTTCATGTATGACGAAAATGGAGATTTTATCAGAAGGCGTGAAAGTAAATCTTCAGTAGATGGTTATCCTGACGACGAGTTCGCCAAAATGAGTCCGCTTGATTTTTTTAGTGGAGATGATGTAGAAAGGGTAGAAGAGTACATTAAAAAAACGATGAGTCAGGATGAGCCGCTGGGAGGCATTGAAGCCGATTTAATTCGGAAAGACGGAGAGAAAGAACCTCATTTATTCAACGCCGTATGTTTTAACAAAAACGGAAAGAAATACCTTGTTGGAACAAGCCAAAGCATTAAAGCTCAGCGAGACTATCAAAAGAAACTAGAGAAATTATTGACTGAGAAAGAAGTGCTGCTGGCTGAAGTTCATCACCGGGTAAAAAATAACCTGGCTGTTATTTCAGGATTTTTACAGATGCAGGAATTTATGACTGATAATGTACAGGCTAAATCAGTATTGCTCTCGAATCATATGCGTGTTAAGTCGATGGCATTGATTCATGAAGACCTGTATAAACTGGGAGATTTCGGTGGTATTAATTTCCAGGAGTATCTTAGTAATTTACTCGAATTTATTGATCAGAAGAAAAAATCTAAAGAGACAAATATAACTCTAAAGACGAATATTTCATTTCTGGAACTGAACCTTAATCAAGCGGTTCCACTGGCTTTAATTATCCATGAATTGGTCTCAAATGCATATGAATATGCTTTTCAGGGCAGAAAGAACGGGACGATAGAAATCGATCTCATTCAGCAGGGAGAAGAAGTCCATTTATTAATTCAGGATGATGGGGTTGGGCTTCCGGATGGGTTTGTATTGGAGAATAGTCCCACTTTGGGAGCTACCTTAGTACTCACTTATTCAGAACAAATTAAGTCAGAAATTAAAATTGAATCGCATCCCTTAAAAGGAACCAAATATGAGCTTATCTTTGAGAATAGAAAAGATCGCAAAGGCTCTTCAGCGAATATGATGGTTTAGAAATCTGGCTCAAGAAATGGGATCAATATTCAAACACATTCCAAGGTTGACCACTTGGCTTGGGAGCTTTGAAAATCATGAGTTCTTTTTTGGTGGGATGTTCGAGCTCTAATTTTACGGCACGTAACGCAATATCTTTCCCAAAGTTTTTATCAGGATTGCCGTACTTATGATCTCCCCAAAGTGGATTTCCTTCCTTGGCAAACTGCACCCTGATTTGGTGAGGACGCCCCGTAATCAAATCAACTTCAACCACACTAAACTTCTTGCTCTGCTTTATTGTGATGAAGTTTAGTCTCGACTCTTTCGCATTTCCCTTGGGTGATTTATAAGCTTTAACAGTGTTCGTGCGATTATCTTTATCCAGAAAATGGACATGCTCACCATAAACCGGAGACATCCCATGTACCAATGCCCAGTACGTCTTCTTCATGGTCCGTTTTCTTATTTGATAGGACAGTCGTGAAGCCGCTTTGGATGTTTTTGCCAACACCATCACACCGCTTACAGGTCGGTCGAGACGGTGGACTAAGCCCAGATAAACATTTCCGGGTTTGTTGTATTCCTTTTTGATGTAAGCCTTACAAAGATTCAGAACGTCAGGATCGCCGGTGTGATCTTCCTGAGAAAGAACTCCGGCCGGTTTATCAATCACCAACAGATGATTGTCTTCAAAAATAATGGGAATGTTGGGAGTAGTTTTTGTGGTATTCATAGACACCAAAACTAAGGATTCTTTCTCTCAATAGGCACTTAAATCAGCATAGTTTTGATAATAGACCTGACAAATGCGCTTTAGGGAGTTTTACTAAACCGGACAGCTATTGCTGCTTGTTACTAATGGGTAAAATCATGATTATGGCGTCACTAAATTTCCAGGCCCACAACTAATAATTGAAGTATGTATAACGAAAATGGAAAGCTGAATTATGACGTCTACGAATCAGAATTAGCTTCGCTGCAGGCTGAGTTAGTTAAGCTACAGTATTGGATTAAAGAGAAGGGCCTCAAGGTTTGTGTTGTTTTTGAAGGACGTGATGCCGCCGGAAAAGGAGGCGTTATAAAAAGAATTACTGAGCCATTGAATCCCAGAACTGTACGAGTTGTAGCCCTACAGAAGCCGACCGAAAAAGAACAAAATCAGTGGTATTTCCAACGGTATATAAGTCAGCTGCCAACAGATGGAGAAATGGTGCTATTCGACCGAAGCTGGTACAACCGGGCAGGTGTAGAGAAAGTGATGGGTTTTTGCAGTGAGGAAGAGTATCAGGAATTCCTGCACTCTTGCCCCAAGTTCGAAGAGATGATTATGCGATCCGGTATTATCCTCATTAAATACTGGTTTTCCATTAGTGATAAGGAACAAAAGAAACGTTTCATCGCAAGGAATGAAGACCCTATGAAGCGTTGGAAGTTAAGTCCAATGGATATTGAAGCCAGAACTCGCTGGGTCGATTATTCCCGGGCTAAAGACAAAATGTTCGAACACACTGATACCAAAAAATCACCCTGGTTTGTAGTAAATGCAGATATAAAACGTCATGCTCGCCTAAACTGTATTTCTCACTTGCTTGGCCAGATTGACTATGAAGATTTAACCCCTGACCCGATTGAGTTTCCAAAAGTGAGTAAGCATCCGGAATACGAACGACCGCCAATATCAGAAATGAACTGGGTGCCGGCTAAGTTTGGGGAGAACCCGATGGATGATGAACGTAGTTAGTTTTTTTCGACAAGCCATTAAAAATAAGTATACCCCGAACACGCTTCTCATGTTTTCATATCTTTATGATATATGAATGATTTCATCAGATCGGCTATTACAAACATCACGGGAACTTCTACCTTTACTGAAAAGGAAACCATCCAAGAATTGTGGAGCGGTTACGGGCAGATTAAGCGAATAGAGCTGGAGAATGCTCCGGCAAAAAATGTTGTCGCAAAGCATATACAGCTATCCGGAAATAATGAACACCCCCGTGGCTGGAATACCGATATTGGTCACCAGCGAAAGTTAAAATCCTATCAGGTGGAGACGACCTGGTACGAAACCTATAATTCACAAAGTAAAGCACGCCTGCCGCATTGCTTAGGAATTGAAACAGGGGAGGATGAAGTATTGATCGTACTGGAGGATCTCGATGAAGCCGGATATCCCTTACGAAAGCAGTCGGTCAGCTGGGAAGAAATTTCAAAATGCTTACAGTGGCTTGCCCAATTTCACGCTAGTTATCTCGGGCATAAGCCTGACGGACTTTGGGAAACCGGCACCTACTGGCACCTGGAAACACGGCCACAGGAATTAGCTGAACTGGATGATCAGGCATTAAAAGAAGCTGCTTCTAGTATTGATTCAAGATTAAATAACTGCACCTATAAAACATTTGTACACGGAGATGCCAAGCTGGCTAATTTCTGTTTTGCCGAAGATGGACAAGTTGCCGCTGTGGATTTTCAGTATGTGGGCGGCGGGTGTGGAATGAAAGACGTAGCCTATTTCATTGGAAGCTGCTTGAATGAAAATGAATGCGAGCGTTTAGAAGTACAAATTCTGGATACTTATTTCGGGTATTTACAGCATGAACTGGGAGAACCAAATGAGGGATTGGAACAGGAATGGCGTTCATTATATCGGGTAGCCTGGGCAGACTTTCATCGCTTTCTCAAAGGATGGAGTCCGGGTCACTGGAAGATTAATAGCTACAGCGAACGAATAACCAAAGAAGTAATCAACAATCTTTAGCAATGGATTTAATTCACCTAACTGATATCGCCATCAAAGCAGCTCTTGACGCGGGACAACACATCAAAAAGTATTTAGATGAGGAGATCGCCTTTGAAGAAAAAGAAGGAGGGGAAAGCTATGCTTCTCAGGTGGTAACTGCGATAGACAAAGAATGTGAAAATATCATACTGTCCCATCTGCTTCCAAAATGCGAAGAATTTAATATTGCACTGCTTACAGAAGAAACCGAAGATGATGGGAGTCGGTTTGAGAAAGATTATTTCTGGTGCATAGACCCTATTGACGGAACACTAAACTTTATAAATAAGGAACCTGGTTTCTCCGTTTCCATCGCGTTAATTGCAAAATATGGGACTCCATGCATAGGCGTAGTTTACGATCCGGTTACAGATACCTTATATCATGCTACAAAAGGAAATGGGGTATTTAAAAACAGATCTTCATGGCAAATAAAGAACAGTAACGACTATTTAACCTATGTAACGGATAAGAAACTAAAGGACACTCCTCGCTTACCAGAGTTAAAAGCTCTTATACAAAAGTATGTTGATGATCTTGAATTAAAAGAGTTCAAAGTCATGTCCGGTGGCGCTTCCGTGATGAATGGCATTCGGGTATTGGAAAACGGTCCGGCTTGTATGATTAAATATCCCAAAAAAGAAACCGGAGGCGGGAGCATTTGGGACTTTGCTGCTACGGCCTGCATCTTTCATGAATTAGGATTTCCTGCTACCAATTTTGAAGGTGAAAGATTAGACCTTAACAAAAAAGAAGGCACCTTTATGAATCACGAAGGAATTTTTTATGCGAATTTTAGTGGTTCATAGAAGTATTTTAATTTCAACTTAAAAAGATAGAACCGAGCCCATAAAAACCTGTAAAATGGGTTGGGAATTGGACTATTGAATCATCAAAAAACTATTATCTTTGAGGCATGAGTGATGATTCAAGTGCCGTAAGTTTAGAAGAAAAAGTAGCTAATTTACCTACTTCGCCAGGAGTCTATATCTACCGGGATAAAGGTGAATCGGTGTTGTATGTTGGGAAGGCTAAAAAGCTCAGAAACAGGGTTCGCTCTTACTTTCAGGATTCTCGTCCGCAAGATGGCCGTATTAGGACGATGGTTTCTAAGATCGATGATATTGAAGTTGTAGTCACCGATTCCGAGGCAGAAGCTCTCATTTTGGAGAATAATCTCATCAAACAATATCAGCCTCGATATAATATCATGTATCGGGATGATAAGTCTTACCCTTATATCTGTATCACCAAAGAGACGAAGCCGAGGGTGTTTCCAACCCGAACGGTAATTAAGGACGGGAGCAAATATTACGGTCCCTATGACAGCGTTGGTGCGATGAAGCGGATGCTGGAAACCATTCGTAAAGCTTTTGGGCTTTGTACCTGCGCAGTTTCCCAAAAGACCATCGACAAAACCCGGGGCGTTCCAAAGTGGCATTCCTGTTTTGATGATTACCTGGAAAACTGTTCCGGAGATTGGGATGATGAGGTGTATCAATCTACCATTTATAAAGTAGATCGTATGCTAAATGGTAAAACGGATCAGCTGATTCGTGAGCTAAAAGATGAAATGCAGATCGCTTCCGATGCTTTGGCTTATGAAGAAGCTGCTCAAATCCGAGATAGCCTTGAGGCCGTTCAGCACTACAGTAAGCGAATGAAGATGGTGGTTTCCCAAAAAGTAGACCGTGATGTATTTGCTATCCGAAAAGATGAGGAAATAGGTGAAGCTTGCGGAGTACTCTTCAAAATTCGTGAAGGTAAGATGATAGGCAAGTTTCATCGCTTCCTGAAGAACATTGAAGGATTGAGTATGGGTGAGATGCTGCAGTCGTTTGTTGAAGATTACTATACCGGACAGTACACAGCGGCCATTCCCGATGAAGTTTATCTAAGCCACGAAATAGAAGATGTTGAACCCCTTGAGCAATACCTGCATCAGGAAAAGGGCAAGATTGTACCAGTTCATGTACCACAAATTGGAGAGAAGAAGCAACTCATTAAAATGGCACAGTCAAATGCTAAACTTCATTTAAATGAGCGTGCCCTTGTGAAAGAGAAAGCCGAGCGAAACCGAATTCCTCACGCCGTTAAAGAGCTGAAAGAACACTTAAAGCTGGATCGGCTGCCTCGGCGAATCGAATGTTTTGATAACTCAAACTTACAGGGTTCTGACCCGGTTGCTTCTATGGTTTGTTTTGTGGATGCGAAACCGCGTAAGAGTTCCTACAAACGATTCAACATAAAAACGGTAGAAGGGCCGGATGACTTTGCGTCTATGAAAGAGATTTTGACCCGGCGCTATTCCCGTGTGCAAAAAGATGGAGAGCAGATTCCAGACTTAATCATAGTGGATGGTGGAAAAGGGCAGTTGAGTGCGTCAGTGGAAGCCTTAAAAGAGATCGACTTTTATGGAGAATGTGAAATTATCGGATTAGCTAAACGTCTTGAAGAAGTATTTCTTCCCGGGATGTCTGATCCTATTATGATTCCTAAAAAATCATCAGCTCTAAAATTACTTCAGCATGCCCGTGATGAGGCGCATCGTTTTGCTATCAATTTTCACCGTCAAAAAAGAAGTAAGAGAACCGTAAAAACGGAATTGTTAGATATAGATGGGGTAGGTAAAAAGACGGTACAAAAGCTACTTATGGAATTTGGATCCGTCAAGAAAATCAAGAAAGCCAAGAAAGAAGAATTGCAGCTCTCAATTGGAAAATCAATTGGTGAGAAAGTGTACAACTATTTCGCTGATTAACTCGTCTTAAGCCTGAAATGTGAATATTGGGTCACATTAACATGTTATATGATTAGCGTGCATAGCATATTAAAATAGGCACAGACCCGATGAGAAAGCATCAGGTCAGAAACGCTCTTTAATAGTAGATCGTTATTGAAACAAAAGGTCGGAGTTTCAGTTCATCTTCTGAGAGCATAACCCAAAATTAGGGTGTAATATTATGAAATTGATCAAAAGACACGTTGAGAAAACTAATTATAAAGAGCTTAAAGATCGTGAGCTTGTAAAGAAATTTAGAAAAAATGCAGATGAGTCGGCTTTTAATGAATTGATGAACCGCCATCAGCAAAAAATTTATTCCTATATATATAGCATGGTGATGAACCCAGAGATCACCAATGACTTGTTTCAAACTACGTTCACCAAAGTCATTACTAAAATGGATGACACCTACAATGAGCAAGGCAAATGGATTGCTTGGGTGATGCGTATTGCACATAATGCAACGATTGATTATCTAAGAAAACAAAAACGGTATATTGACGTTAGTGGATGGAGCGACGAAGATTCTAACACCGATTACTTTGACCGGATGGAAGATGAAAGCGTTGTGGATGCAGATGAGCAAATGGTTGAAACAGAAATGCGATCCAGCTTAATGAAACACATCGCCAAACTTCCGGAAGAGCAACGTTCGGTTGTTCTTTTAAGGCACTACTACGAAATGCCTTTTAAAGAAATTGCAGAATTAACCGATGTATCCATTAACACGGCTTTAGGCCGAATGCGATACGCGCTCATTAACCTTCGAAAACATTTTGAAGAAGAACGAGAAGAAGAGCTAAAACATGCACACAGATGAGAATAACGCTATCCGTTATCTGATGAAGGAGATGGATCCTTCTGAAGAAATGGAGTTTGAGAAGCAAATGCGGGAAGATGAAAATCTGTTGATTGAAGTTGAAAGTCTGAGAGCTACCCAAAAAAGGCTCTCAGCACTCTCAACTAAAAATCCTCCCCAAAATCTAACCAAAAAAATATCGGATGAAGCCAAACAGTTACAATCAGAAAAACTAAGATCTTCCAAAAACATCACCTTTTTCCTTAAGCGTGGCTTAGCCGCCGCGATACTTTTGGCAGCTTTCACCGGTGGTGGATATTATCTTTATTCAGGAGTAGATGTTTCCGATTCCGGGAATTCTACAAAAAGTCCGACAGAAGCTGTAGAACCATGGGTTGATAGAAATGAAGTGCTTCGATTTTCTGAGACTCAACAGGTAAGTCAAACCTCAGCAGTCGAGAACGATTTAACCCGAAGTTATGATAAACTGGAGTTAGTCAGCGATCCATCAGGGAATATAGGCGGTGGAAGTGGAATTATGCTCACCGGATCATCCAATTAAATTCAAGGCAGCCATCAGGTTGCCTTTTTAATGTGGAAAACTATTGCCGAATATGTGAATAAGTATTTTTGTATAGCAGTGCACCTCGCTTTATATTAGATTTTATCATAAAACTATATCAAGCTTAAAGCAGGTTTTTAATGGGAAAAGTCATTTCAATTGCCAATCAGAAAGGTGGAGTAGGTAAAACAACTACGGCAATTAATTTAGCCGCGAGTTTAGCGGCCGTAGAACATCCAACGCTTGTTATAGACATTGATCCCCAAAGCAACACTACCAGTGGGCTGGGCATTGATTCTAAAACCGTTACGAATTCGGTTTATGAGGTTATGATTGGGAGTACTGATATTGATGAGACTATTCGCAAGACGGAGCTCGACTTCCTCGATTTAGTTCCGGCGCATATCAACCTTGTTGGTGCTGAAATTGAAATGATTGATCGAGAAGAACGCGAGAGAATTCTGAAAAAGGCGATCGAAAGTGTTCGTGACAAATATGACTTTGTAATTATAGATTGTCCGCCTTCTCTTGGTTTATTAACTATTAATGCGCTTACAGCTTCAGACTCAATTGTAATTCCTGTACAGTGCGAATATTTTGCCCTTGAAGGATTAGGTCAGCTTTTGAATACTATTAAGATTGTTCGGCAACATTTGAATCCTGAGTTAGACATTGAAGGTGTACTTTTAACGATGTATGACACACGAACAAGACTTTCCAATCAGGTGGCTGATGAGGTTAAACGGTATTTTGATGACCGTGTATTCAAGTCTGTTATCTCCCGAAACGTAAGGTTAGCTGAAGCCCCAAGTTTTGGAAAACCTGCTCTGCTTTATGATTCTACGAGTGTGGGTTCTAAAAACTACCTCGCACTAGCTCGGGAAATCATCAAGAGAAATAAAAAAATGTTTAAGAACAGCCCGGTTCTTACTGATTAATACAGAAATTTAGATTATGGCTACCAAAAAAGTGTTAGGCCGTGGATTAGGCGCTTTCTTTCCTGAGTATCAGGAAGATGGCAAAGAAACGGATGCGAAGAGTGAAGGCGTAGAAAAGAATATTGTGAAGCCCGAAGACAGGGTGAATATCGTTCTCTTTGTTCCTGTTGATCATATCCGAAAAAACCCCCATCAACCCAGAAAAGAATTTGATGAGGAAAAACTGGAAGAGTTAGGTGCTTCCATAAAGGAACATGGGCTCATTCAACCTATTACCGTTCGATACATCGGGGAGAAACGGTTTGAACTCATTAGTGGTGAACGCCGGCTTAGAGCCGCCAAATTAGCTGGGCTAAAGGAAATACCCGCATTTATCCGCGAAGCCGATGATGAGCAAAGTATGGCTTTTGCGCTTATTGAAAACATCCAGCGGGAAGAGCTGAATCCACTGGAAGTGGCTTTAGGCTACAAAAGGCTTTTAGAAGAATTTGATTACACCCAAGCTGAAGTAGCTGATCGGGTGGGTAAAAACCGTACTACGGTTACCAATATGCTTAGGCTTTTGAATCTGCCTGATTTCATACAGTCTGCATTAAAGTCTAATCAAATTTCAATGGGTCATGCCCGCTCTTTGATTACGATTGAAGATGAGGAAGTTCAGCAAAAAATCCTCAATAAAGTAATTGATAAAGGGTTATCGGTTCGGCAAATAGAAGAAGCCGTTCGTGATATTATGAGTCCTTCAAAGTCAAAGAAGACCTCCAAGACTAAGAAAGAAAGTTCAAATCCTTTTTATGAAGAAATTTCTTCGCGATTACGACGTACATTCAGTACTAAAGTAAATGTACATCCCAAGAAGGAAGGTGGGGAAATAAAGATTGAATACTATTCGGATGATGACCTGGAACGAATTCTCAACATCTTTGACTCGATCGATTAGTCTGATTGTTCTTATCAGCTTTATAGTTGCAGTACAGGGTGTGGCGCAATCTTATAGTCAGTATCAAAAATTTGTTCCGCAAAATTATTCATTGAAACAGGAATTTGCAGATTCCGCATCAGGTCAAGGTCAATATCCGGAACCCAAAAAAGTGCTTCGACGCTCTCTGATTCTGCCAGGTTGGGGACAAGTAACAAATAAGCAGGCTTGGAAAGTACCAATTGTATACGGGTTATTAGGTGGTTTAACCTATTATAGTGTTTACCTGCATAAACAATATCATGATTACCGGGCAGCTTATTATAACTTAAATCCTGATACTCCTGATGATGGTAGATTTGGGCCAACACCGGGTTATATTTCTGCCGGTACAAGTTTAGAGTCACTTCGCCAAAACCGAAACTTTTTTAGAAATCGAAGAGATCTGGTTTATGTATTTATAGGTTTATCTTATGCATTGAATGCTATTGATGCTTATGTATATGCGCATTTAAGACCATTTGATGTATCAGATGATTTATCAATGAAAGCAACAATAAAGCCGGATGTTTTAGCAACTCGATTTGCTGATCCTGTTCCATCCATTTCACTATCCATTAAATTTTAAGAGACTATATATGAGTAAAGAGATCAGAGAATTTCCAAAACAAAATCAGAGTAACGGCTATGATCGTGATATTTGGAGCATCTTTAAGGTGATGGGTGAATTTGTTGAAGGCTATGACAAGCTTTTTCAAATAGGTCCTTGTATTTCCATTTTTGGTTCAGCCCGCACAACTCCGGATAATGAATATTATGAAAAAGCTATTGAGACGGCCGATAAAATAACCCGTAAAGGTTTTGGAGTTATAACTGGTGGCGGACCAGGAATTATGGAAGCAGCAAACAAAGGGGCTGAACAGGGTAACGGTAAGTCGGTAGGTCTTGGCATCAGTTTGCCTTTTGAGCAGGGGATCAATCAGCACGTAGACCCTGAATTATCCATCAACTTTAACTACTTTTTTGTGCGTAAGGTGATGTTTGTAAAATATGCACAGGGCTTTATCGTTTTCCCCGGCGGCTTTGGTACACTTGACGAGCTTTTTGAAAGTTTAACGCTGATCCAAACCCGTAAAATAGATGAAATACCTATAGTGCTATTTGGCAGTGAGTATTGGGCAGGTCTGGTTGACTGGATGGAAAGAACTATGAAAGAGTGGGGGACGATATCTGATAAAGACACGAAGCTATTTCATGTAACAGATTCTACTGACGAGGCTGTTGATATTATTTGCGACTTTTACAGCCAAAAAGAGCCAATGCCAAATTTTTAGTCTAATTTGGAACATGAAAGCGCTTTGCACAGTTTAAATAATACTAATTGTGTAAAAAGGTAGTTATAAATTTAATTTCAGTGTCATTTTTTATTAAATTCGGCGCTGCAACTAACGATCACAAACAACAAAGATATGAAGGTTTTAAAAAGAAGTTCGATTGCAATTGTTTTGGCTTTGATGGCGTCTACTGTTTTTGCTCAAACTAAAACAGATGCTATAAAAGCTTTTAATGCAGGATATGAAGAAGCTAAAGAGGGTAATTATGAGGCAGCAATCTCGTCTTACACCCAAGCACTGACTATAGGAAATCAGCTTGGCCCGGAAGGAGAGGATATTGTTAACAGAGCTAAGCAACAAATTCCTGCCGCATATTGGAATAAAGCCAAAGAGGTTTATACTCAATTTGCCAGTAACAAAACTCTGGATAATTTGGAGGCTACAATTAATAGTTTCCAAGATGCAGCTGAAGCAGGAGAAGAGTATGGTAATGATCAGGTTGCAGCTGCAGCAGGTGGTAACGTTTTAAAAATGATCTACCAGAAGTCAATCATTCTTTATAATAATGGAGATATGGAATTGGCGATGACAGCTGTTGACAGAGCTTTGAATAGAAATTCAAATTATGCGGCTGCTTATTATCACAAAGCAAAAATCGTTAAAAAGATGAATGATACCGACGATGACGGTATTATAGATCAGAATGTTGATGAACTATTAAACTGGTACGATCAAGCGATCCAAAAAGGTGAAGCTACAAATAACAGAGATGTTGTTGATAAAGCTCGTGAAGCAGCGCATGACGAATTGTTAGCTGTAGGAACAAGACAATCAGAGGAAGGTAATATTCAAGATGCTATTGCCACACTTACCCGAGCAATAGAATATGATGATGAATCAGCTGATGTATATTACCGTTTAGCAGAAGCCAGCAACAAAGCTAGTAATTATGATAAAGCTGTCGAATATGCTACAACCGCTCTTGATTATGAGAATGGTGGTAAAACTGACAAAGCTAAAATCTATTTTGAACTTGGTTATGCACACCAGACATTAGGTAACAAATCCGTTGCTTGTGACGCTTTCACTAATGCTCTATTTGGATCATTCAAATCTCCAGCTGAGCACAAAATGGAATACGAGCTAAAATGTGATTCAACAGCTCGATAAATGTAATGACTTTTAAAAGCCACATTGCTTATATCAATGTGGCTTTTTTTATGCGCAAAATTCTATCAAAATTTGAGCAAATTCTTATTGAAAGGTTTTTAAACATAATGCCTTTTCCTATCTTAAAGAATGCTCACAAATAATCACTTTTAAATTAAGATTAAATGCCTGCTTCCAAGCTAGATCAGCTCTGCGTAAATACAATTCGAACTCTGTCAATGGATGCCGTTGAAAAAGCTAACTCAGGACATCCAGGGATGCCTATGGGAATGGCTGATGTTGCCTATGTTTTATGGACAAAGTATTTAAAGCATAATCCGAAAAATCCTGCTTGGTTCGATCGTGATCGTTTCATTTTGTCTGCAGGACATGGGTCTATGCTACTCTATAGTTTACTTCATCTTACAGGCTACGATTTGAGCCTTGATGAGATCAAAAACTTCAGGCAAATGGGTAGTAAAACACCAGGTCATCCAGAATATGGGATGACACCGGGCATTGAAACTACTACGGGACCATTAGGTCAGGGTTTAGCAACTGGAGTAGGAATGGCGATGGCTGAGAATCACCTTGGCGCCAAGTTTAATATGGGCGGTCATTCTATTGTAGACCATTACACTTATGCCATAATTAGTGATGGAGATTTGATGGAGGGAGTTTCTCACGAAGCGGCTTCACTTGCAGGTCACCTTGGACTTGGTAAGTTGATTTACCTATACGATTCTAACAAGATTTCAATTGAAGGTTCTACGGATTTAGCTTTTACAGAAGATGTATCAAAGCGATTTGATGCCTATGATTGGCATGTAGTTGAGATCGATGGTCATGATCATGATCAAATTTCATCTGCTATTGAAGAAGCACAGAATGTAACAGATAAACCATCTTTAGTTGTCTGTAAGACAAAGATAGGATTTGGATCTCCAAACAAAGAGGGGAAAGAATCATCACATGGATCTCCTTTGGGTAGTGATGAGATCAAGCTCACAAAAGAAGCTTACGGATGGGATCCGGATAAATCTTTTTATATCCCTGATGAAGCTCTCGAAGTTTTTAGAAATTCTGTTACTGAAGGAGCTAAGGCTGAGGCAACATGGAAGAAAAAGTTTGATGCGTATTCAGCTGAATTTGAGGCAGAAGCTGAACAGTTTAGTAGTCGGATGAATCGAAAGATTCCTGAGAACCTGGAAAGTGCTTTGCCTGAATTTCCTGCTGATGAGAAGGGGATGGCTTCAAGAGCTGCATCCGGTAAAGTGATTAATGCCATCAAAGATGTTTTACCTGCTCTTTTCGGTGGGTCTGCAGATCTGGCTCCTAGTACAAAAACAGATATTGACGGGGAAGGAGAATATGGAAAAGAAACACCAGAAGGACGTACCATTCATTTTGGAGTACGTGAATTTGGAATGGCGGCAGCCGTAAACGGCATGGCTCTGCATGGCGGAGTTGTTCCATTTGGAGCTACATTCTTTGTGTTTACAGATTATCTGAGACCTGCATTGCGTTTAGCTGCTCTAATGAAGTCGCCATCTATTTTTGTTATGACTCATGATAGTATTGGACTGGGTGAAGACGGACCTACTCATCAGCCGATTGAGCATCTTTCAAGTATAAGATCAATGCCAAATGTATTGATTCTTCGTCCGGGAGATGCCAATGAAGTATCTCACGCCTGGAAAGCAGCAATTAATAATGCTTCCGGCCCATCCGTACTGGTATTGACGCGACAGAACATGCCAACTTTTGAAAGAACTGCAACCAATTCTGCTTCATTAGTTGAAAAAGGAGCTTACATCTTTTCTGATTCTGATAAAGAAACTCCGGATGCTATACTAATCGGAACTGGATCAGAGCTGCAGTTTGCTGTAGAAGCCAAGGCTAAGCTAGCTGGTAAAGGCATAGACGCACGAGTGGTGAGTATGCCTAGCTGGGAGTTGTTCGAGAAGCAAGACGCCTCATACAAAGAATCTGTACTTCCAAAAGCAGTTACAAACCGTGTGTCGGTCGAAGCCGGCTCTACTTTTGGCTGGGAACGTTATGTAGGTTTGGAAGGAACGGCAATAGGTGTGGATAGCTTCGGAGAGTCAGCGCCTTTTGAAGAATTATATGAGCATTTTGGCCTTACTACAGATGCTGTAGCAGAAGCTGCCTCTTAAGACAAATTCAGAACTTAAAAGAGTTATCAGTTGAGTCTATTTTTCTGGACGGTGTACACATGTAAATGTGACATCGTCTAGTGGACTCACAGATCCGATAAAAGCTTCAAGTGAAGACTGTACCTTGCCCACAATTGTTTTGGCATGAAGCGCACCGTAGATTTCCATTAAAGAATCGATTCGCTCTTCTCCATATTCCTCACCACGCTCATTACGGGATTCATTAAGTCCATCCGTGTAGAAAAGAACGGAATCACCCGGTTTAAAGTGAAATTTTTTGACTTCCATGTTTTGGTCTAGAAGCTTGGTCGAAGTCATTCCAAGAGCAAAGCCATTGGATTTTAGCCGGAAGGTATTGTCTCGCTCTTTGTTATAATAAACGGGGATATTGTGGCCTGCACGGATATATTCAAAATAATCTTCATCTTTAGGAAAGTAAGCGGCACAGCCGGTAACAAAGGTCTTATCCTTGCTATTACTTTTGATATAGTTATTTAATTGAAGGAATAATTCTTTTGGGGTGGGGTGATCTCTCTCCACGATAAGGTTAACCAGGGCTTGCAATCTCACCATATACAAAGCTGCGCTTAAGCCTTTACCGGATACGTCAGCAATAATCACATAAGTGCCTTGTTCAGTTTCAATTACATCGAGGTAATCACCGCCGACTTCTTTAGCGGTATGGGCAAAAGAATAGACTTCTAAGTTATCCTTGCTGAGGGAGGTTCCCGGAAGTAGACTGAGCTGAATTTCACGAGCCAGGTCTATTTCTTTTTGTACATCAGATTTTTCAAGCAACTCGATAAGTAAAAGCATAAACATGCTCAAAAAGCTAAAGGGGAGGAGTAAATCTCCAATTATGAAATACTGAATGATATCCAGAAAGTTCAAAATGTAGTAACTGACGAAGCTTATTGAACCCATTCCAAAAATAAGTCGGCGGGTAGGGTTCAGGCGTTGGGCAAGATCAGAGAAAAGCCGGAGCATTTTGATATGTCCCGGTAATTGCTGCCCTTGTTGCCGCTCAATGTCTTCGACGGCCTCTTTGTAAACCAGTTTTAGTCGTTCAGTATCTGCGGTCAGCTCTTTAGAGAATCTCTCCCGGCTCATTCCAGATACATAATCCTGATAGAATTTCTTTGTTCCGTAACCGGTTTGTGCTTCGTTTTTTAAACCCAATGCTATAACTGATCTAAATTCATATTTAGCGTTTGTTCGTAATAATAACCAAAAAGTTTAGCTTTGTCTCAGTTATTTGTGCGAACCGTACGGAACTAGAAAAAGTATCTTGTCAATGAAGAGTGTACTACTAAGAAAAAGGAGTAAAAGCTTCAGTTAGGGCACTTAAAGAGGCGCCCGCTATATTTGGGTTTTCTCCTAACGCCGCATTCAAGGTAACGAAGTGGGCAACTTCAACAGGGAAGATTTCTCCCATTCGCTGACGGGCACTTGGACTTTGAAGTTCTATCGTTGATTGCGCAAAGTAGGCTCTTGCTGCTTCCAACTCTAAAGTCATAGCAAGGCGAATAACATCAGATTCAGACGAGTTCTCATTCAAATTACTAACCAGTGGGTCAGGCCCAAAGTTAGAAAGCTCTACTTGCTGACCTTCGGCTTCCAGAATCAATTGGTTGAATATATTGAGATGTTCAGTGTGGTGATCTCGATAAAGAACAGCGCTATCAAGCACCGCCTGGGTACTTATGAGACCTGATTCAGCAGCTGCATTGTACGACTGTATTGCTACAGCTTCACGTTCTGCTGCTTCCATCAGAATTGCAACATCACCTGATACGTTTATGTCGTCATTTCCGGTACCTGTACTACATCCGGTGAGGGTTAATCCACCAGCCACTCCGATAACTGGAATAGCTTTAAGAAATCTTTTCCTATCCATTGTCATGTTTGGTTTACTGAATTTTCGTAAGGCTTTTGTCCGCCTAGAAAAAAGCACTCAAATAAAACCTTACTGCATACAATGACTGATCGAGGGGAGATTGGTCACTTATAGAGACCTTAGCGGTTACATTTCGTGCTAACTTATAGCCAACTACGGCTGATACCCTTGATACATCATCGTCCCATGATGATAAGGAAGCACTATCAGTTTCTGCTGTTAAAAAACTTAAATGTTCAACTCTTAGAGCAGCGTATGAACCGGGAAGGAAGGGGGGCTCATATTTAAAATCTACATTTACCCCGGCGTTTGTTGTTCTGTATTCTGCTAATTCACTACCATAAAAATTAAACTGCCCGCCTGTATAGCAAGGAACATTCCACCGACTGAAAATACCCTCTGCAATAATTTCAACAAAAGCGAAGGAGTATCGGACATCCAAGCCAACAAGAGCTTGTTTATACTGCTCAAAAGGATTGTCGGTCTGTAAAGCTGCGTTTCTTGGACTGCTTTGCATGAAGCCTCCATAACTAGCTGAAAGCCCAAGTTCCCAAAAGATGTTAGGGTTGTAAGTCAAGTGACTTTGAACCGCTGCATTATTTAGATTTGTGTAGTTTTGATCAGATGCTGGAGCTGCCATCGTTATGGCGGTTTGTAGCCTCAGCTTGTCATCCTTAATCGACCAATCCCACAAAGCACCTGTAGAATAGCCTCCAAAGTAGATGTTTGTCAGCCCGACATCGCCGGAAGTGTAGTTGCCCTGATCTCCGGCATTAGGCCAGAAACCTCGTTCATCAGAGATATTTATGAAATAGCTGTAATTGAGAGGAAGGTCTACGAATGTGCGGTCAATATTTAAACTCCGGCTAGAGTACTTACCAACGGGCGAAATAAAGCGGCCAAAACTCAGGGAATAGTTATTATCTGGTTTAGCCCACGTCAAATTTGCCAGTGTAAAGCGAGGCATACTTAGTTGTCCGGTTCCCCAGGTATCAGACTGAAGCCGAGCTTCAACAAAGAAAGATTCATTGATGGGAGCAAACATCAATAAATTAACTTGGGGAATAGAAATATGGGGATTCTTAAACTCTTGGTTTATGCCATTTGAAATGAATTTAGAATCTTCGCCTCCGGCAGTAAAGGCGACATCAATCGTACCATTCACCTGAACCTGTGCTACTAAAATAGCTGGTGCGAAAGCATAAAGAACAAAAATAATAAGGCCGAAATATTTACTCATAGTTTACCTCAACGATATCGATACGATTAGAAAATCCTTTTAGATCTTTGGCATTAACATCTTCCAAACTATGATAAGCAGCTAAATTGAAGGAATCGGCTAGTTTTTTTGTGATAAGTATTTGTCCAACTTTAGCTTCTGAACAGAGCCTTGCACAAAGGTTGACTTCAGAGCCAATTACAGTATAGTCAAGCCTCTCGTTAGCTCCCATATTCCCTAAAAGCATCGGTCCATGGTTTACTCCAACCCCAATTCCTTCGAAGTAGGAGTTAATACGTTTATTATTTCTAAAATCTCTTTGGATGCCGATAGCAGCGCTAATGGCCCGTTCTACAGCATCATCTCCACTGAATAACGCAATGACTGAATCACCTACAAATTTGTCAATAGATCCATTATTCTGAAGTACAATCTGTGACTGTGCTCCCAAAGTTTCATTCAGCATGTTTATAAATTCATCCGGTTTTGAACCCTCAATCTTTGAAGTGGACCCGCGGATATCGGTAAATAAAATGGCCAGATTTTGGGTAGTGGCATCTCCTAAACCAACAGTTTGGTCTGCATTGGTTTGAATCATTTGGAGTGTATGATCTCCTACGTATTTGGTAAGTGCAAAACGTTCTCTGAGTCCTATAATCATTTTATTAAAAGCACGCGTAAGCATCCCAATTTCATCTTTTGATTGGGTTTCAACAGATACATTGAGGTCTCCATCTTCCACCTTCAGCATTGCTTGGGTAAGCCGGTTTATGGGATTTGAAATAATACTTCCCAAAAATATCGCTATGGGAATAATGATGAAGAAACTAATAGCTGCAATAATGATAATGTTTCTCTGAATGCTTGAAAGGGCTTGAAATTCTCTCGAAATTGGAACCGTAGCTACATAATAAGCACGTTCTCCTATGCCAAGGGGACTTATAAATGAGAGCTGCTCTTCATCATTGATTTTAAATCGAAAGGGATCACTTATCGTACTCTTGGCAATCATAGAGTCAATTAACGCTCCGTTTTCTCGTGCTATCTGTTCGTATTCACTTTCTTCATAAATAGGACTCGAGGAGCCGATAATACTTTCATCCATGAAGAGTACGATATCGAGAGGAGTCTGCTGTTTTAACTGTTTTGCTTCAATGTCTTCGAGTACGGTACCAAGGGTCAGGGTGCCGATGATCCTATTGCCGGCATAAATTGGAACCGAAACAATTTGATATAAATTATCATCAACTTCCCACAAGAACGGCCATTCCGGCTCAAGATCGGGATAGTAACCGAGCATGGCTTGTTCTACCGTTATCACTTCAGATATATCCCGGCCCGCTCTATCGGGCTTATCTAGCCAAGCCAGAACCAATCCATCTTCATCAGTAACTACAAAAAGATCGGTTTTAGTGAAATTGGCAAACTCACCAACACTGTAAGCTACTGTAGCCGGATCTTCAGTTTGAACATTTCCTTTAAAAGTAGAATTCTCACCAATTAGGCTTGCCGACTCAGCAAGCCGGTCATACCTGAGTGCTTGCTGGTTCTTAAAAAAGCTTTGTAGCTGCTTAAAATCTAGCAGCACTTTTTGCTCAATAGTACTTGAAGAAATCTGATTTACTGCCACTAATACAACAAAGAGAACAGATATTGTAAGGCCCGACAACAACAGGAAGAGCTTGGTTTGTATGTTGAGGCCTTTAAACATTAGTTCATAAAATTAAGATCTACAGTGATATTAGTTTCACCATCGAGTGTAACTTCTTCTGAAGCTATTTCAAAGTTCGGGTTATATCCTCTGAGCTCATAGGTGCCTGCGGGGAGATCCTTTATCTCAAAAGTACCATCCTCACTTACTCGTTGAAAGTAGGGGGTGTCCAAACTCAATATTACAGCATTCATGGAGGAGTGAATATCACAGAAAAGCTGAATTTCACCCAGACCTTCAACTTTCCACTGGGTCTTGGGAATTTCTTTTGAATACACGTCGCCAGTTGGTCTTCGGCCAATGTTGAATTTTGCGCCCGGTGTCAGGCTAAATACATTATGATAGAAAGAGTCATTATTAATGAACTCAACTATAGATCCTACAATTACCGGAGTTACATGAGGAACAAAAGTAGCGTTCTCCTGATTAACCACAGAGGGTGTTTCAGAAGGTTCAGTTGACGACATTTCGTAGGAAGTAGGGTGAAGGCTGATTATGGTATTAAGTAGTGGGTTTGATTCTCCACTACCTGTAGAGCTGCTTGAACCTGAAGTTCTTCTATCTCGATAAGCGCTGCCCCGGAATGTACGCTGAGTATTGTTTGTGGGGGGAAGAGTGATGGTGCCCGATAGCGTACTCCCTTCATAGACTAAATTGAGCGATGTCGTAGAATCGGTATAATTTTCAACAGGTAAGGGCCCGACTGAGGTAAATAAAAAAGAAATTAAACCTACCACTAATATTCGTGCCATATCCTTGTATTAATTCATCACTAAATTTTGAAAAAAACTACTGAGTTTCAATAACAGCAGTATCAGCAGGTACACTTGCGGGATTAACTCTGTCATAGACAACCCAAGCATCCTTAAAGTACCGCTTTACAATATTGGAAAATGAGATGGCACGTTCTCGCTCGTGAAAATCACCAACGTGTACCCGATAATATGGAGTTCTGAAAAATGTATAGGTATCAGGTTGGTAACCGACAACTGTACTATCTGCCCAAACACGGAAATTAGCAGCCAATGTGTCTGCTGCAATCACACTTTGTCCGGAATAAATTTGAATCCTATAGCCTTCGTAAAGATCCCGTTCCACCTTTTCTTCAACTTTAACTCTATTGAAGGCTTCCGGAATTTTGTTATCACGATAAGTATAGGCATCCGATAACTGAGTACGTAAGCTTTCTAAACTCAGATTGGAAGGAAGGTTTTTAGATTCGGTCTGGAAGTTTTCTTTAGCCTCTTCTAAAGTCTCGTTAATGACCTGCTCGGAAGAAGAACAAGCTATTGCACCTGCAATTAATAAAAGTATGGTAAGATATTTCATGAATGTGTTTTAAAATCCAACGGGATGCCAGGTAGTTTTAGTTTCCTGGAAGTCGGTCAGTAAATATGGAGATTGTGCTTCCTCGGAGTACCAATCTTCAATAGGCTTTTTGATAATACGTTTCACATTTAGTGAAGCATTTTCATCAATCAGCTTTTTCATTTCCTTTGGAAGTTTATCAGTGTATAACATTGCATTTACATCCATATGAGTACTGAAATGTTCCGCTAATTCTTCACGTTTTCCGGAAAGAATGTTAACTACTCCACCGGGAACATCCGAGGAGTTTAAAACCTCAGCGAAGCTCATTGCAGGTAGCGGGTAATCTTCAGAGGCTAATATGATACACGTATTTCCACCAACAATAATAGGAGCTATTGTTGAGACTAATCCCAAAAGTGGACTTTTTTCTGGAGCGAATGCTGCAACCACACCGGTTGGCTCAAGCATACTAAAATTAAAGTGAGAACTAGCTACTGGATTTATTGAACCAAACACCTGCTGATACTTGTCAGCCCAGCCTGCGTAATAAATAAGTCGGTCTATAGAAGCGTTGATATCAGCTTCTGCTTCAGCTGTTTTAAAACCGATAGGACCCAATTCTCGCATAAACTGATCCCGTCGATCTTCCAGCATTTCAGCTATTCGATATAGAATTTGTCCACGATTATAGGCGCTTCGTGAACTCCATCCTCCAAAAGCACCGCGGGCAATTCTAACCGCATCCCGAAAATCCTTTCGGGAGCCTTGGCATACATTTGCGATTAAGTTTTTATCGCTATCAAATACTTTGTAGGTCCGTCCGGATTCACTTCTGGGGAAGTTACCGCCCACATACATTTTGTAAGTCTTTTTAACGTCAATTCTTTGGTCAGACATAATCGAAATTCTGTGCAGTTAAATTTTTGTGTAAGCAGCTAATCCGTGGAGACCGCCTTCGCGTCCCACACCACTTTCTTTGTAGCCGCCAAATGGTGAGGTTGGGTCGAACTTATTGTAGGTGTTAGCCCAGATAACTCCGGCCCTCATCTTGCTGCCCATTTTGAAAATCTTAGAGCCTTTATCCGTCCATACGCCACTAGCTAAACCATAAGGGGTATTGTTGGCTTTTTCGATACCTTCATCGGCTGTACGGAATGTTTGAACTGTTAACACAGGTCCAAAAATTTCTTCCTGAACTACGCGATTTGATTGTGATACGTTCGTGAAAAGAGTAGGGCGAATAAAATATCCATTTTCCGGGATATCACATTTACTTTGGTAGACATCTGCGCCTTCCTCAACACCCAATTCAAGATATTTATTTACGGTTTCAAACTGTTCTTTAGAATTGATGGCACCGATGTCGGTATTCTTGTCTAAAGGATCACCAACAATCAGCGTTTCCAGTCTATCTTTTAGCTTGGCGATAACTTTATCTGCCACACCTTCCTGTACCAATAATCGCGAACCGGCACAACAAACGTGACCTTGGTTAAAGTAGATGGCATTAATAATACCTTCCACAGCCTGATCAATAGGAGCGTCTTCAAAAACAACGAGGGCGCCTTTTCCACCCAATTCAAGAGTGTACTTTTTATCAGTTCCCGCGAGTGATTTTTGAATGATCTTTCCGACATTGGTAGAACCGGTGAAGGCTACTTTGTCAATATCTTTATGGTTAACAATCTCAGCACCTGTTTGACCGGCTCCGGTTACTATATTGATAACTCCGTCGGGAAGGCCACAATCCTTCACAAGTTCTGCAAACTTAAGAGCGGTCAGGGAGGTCGTTTCAGCTGGTTTTAATACAACGGTATTTCCGCAGGCGAGGGCAGGAGCTATTTTCCAAGCGAGCATCAATAAAGGAAAATTCCAAGGGATGATCTGTCCACATACTCCCAGTGGTTTCGGTTTTTTACCGGGGAAAGCATATTCCAGCTTGTCGGCCCAGCCGGCGTAATAAAAGAAGTAGGCTGCTACTAAAGGAATGTCAACATCGCGTGATTCCCGAATTGGCTTTCCGCCATCCATCGATTCAAGTACGGCAAACTCCCGAGCACGTTCCTGAAGCATACGTGCAATTCGGTAAAGATATTTCCCACGCTCTTTAGCTGAAATGCGCGACCATTCTCCTTCAAAAGCTTTTCGAGCCGCTTTTACGGCATTATCCACATCTTTTTGAGTGGCTTCTGCAAACTCAGTTATTTCTTCTTCCGTAGCGGGATTCGTACTCTTGAAATATCGGCCTTTAGAGGGCTTTACAAATTTCCCGCCAATAAAGAGATTATACTGCTCTTTAACTTCTACAAAGTCAGAACTTTGCGGGGCAGGAGCGTATTCCCAAACTGACTCGAAATCTAATTTTGAGTTAGGGGAGGTCGGTTTGTACGGTGCGTCTTTAGTTTCTGTGTTGTTAGACATAGGATATTTTTTTAATCAGCAGAAAAATAATCAAGTGATTGGTAATTGCCGGTATCTTGTTTCACGATCTGCATGAGCAAATCATTAGTCAAGGAACTGGCTCCAAATCTGAAATATTCGTTATTAAGCCAGGCAGCACCTAGTGTTTCTTTTACTATAACCAGATATTGGATAGCTTGTTTCGCAGTTCTTATTCCACCGGCTGGTTTCATGCCAATCATCTTGTCAGTTTCGTAATAAAAATCACGAATGGCTTCCAGCATTACCAAGGTTACAGGTTGTGTGGCTGCAGGACTCATTTTCCCGGTTGAGGTTTTTATAAAGTCAGCCCCGGCATGCATAGCTAAATCGCTGGCTTTGCGAACATTTTCATAAGTGTGAAGTTCGCCGGTTTCTAAAATCACTTTTAAATGAGCATCACCGCAGGCTTCTTTGACGGCTGCAATCTCATCGAAAACTAATTCGAAGTCACCTTTCAAAAAGGCACCACGGCTAATAACCATATCAATTTCATCAGCACCTTCAGAAACGGCAAACTTGGTATCTTCAAGTCGCATAGAAAGAGGAGCCTGTCCACTTGGGAAAGCTGTTGCCACACTCGCTACGTTGATATCTGTTCCTTTAAGTTCTTTCTTGGCAATACCAACCATACTTGGGTACACACATACCGCTGCAACAGTAGGCAGGTTTGGCATAGAAGGATGAGGTTGTTTTGCTTTCTTGCAAAGCTGGATGACTTTCCCTGGCGAATCTTTTCCTTCCAGGGTGGTCAGATCAATCATGCTCAAGGCGAGTTTTAAAGCCTGAACTTTTGATTCTTTCTTGATACTGCGTTTGTTCAACCTGGATACTCGTTCTTCAACTCCAACATTATCGATGGGTATCGTTTGGTTGAAATCAGGATATTTCATGCTACTGATTTTGTTCAATGATCTTTATGAGACAGAAGGTAAGAAATCTTGAGCAAAAGCTTGATCCTCTAAAAGTGATTATTCGGCATTTATTATTAGGAGAATTGTGCATGATTTATAAAATTAGTTAATTGACTGTGATTCATGGGGTAACAAGGAATCAGGTTTATTAAACACTAATTAAATAGGAAGGAAAAATGGAAATGTCTGCAATAAACTGGCTAGCTGTAGTGGCAGCCACGCTAGTTGGTTTTGGAATAGGTTTTGTATGGTACGGGCCTTTGTTTGGAAAGAAATGGATGGCCTTGGTGGGAATGACGGAAGAAGATGCTCAAAACGGAAACATGGGGAAAATCTTTGGTGTCACTTTCGTTCTGCAGTTTATAATGGCGTTTTGTCTGGCCATGTTTTTCTATGGTGATCCGACAGCAGCTGAACAGGTAACAGCGGGCACTGGGGCTTTCTATGGATTTTTAACAGGATTTGGATGGGTAGCTACAGCCATTGGTGTGAATGCCCTTTATGAGCAAAAGCCCTGGTCCTATATGTTTATTAACGGAGGCTTTTGGATTGTTGTATTTACGTTGATGGGTTTAATCCTTGGTGCTTGGAAGTAATTTTAGGCTTTAAGCAGTTAGACTTCAGCTTTCAGTAAAGATTAGATTATAATTACTGAAAGCTGATTTTATATCTATTCTTCAAAGTCGATAGGGTTTTTAGACTCTCTGAAAATTTCTGCTGCTTGAGCAAAACGGTTTGCAAGCCCAACCATTACAAGTCTGTCTCCGGGCTGGAGGGTAAAGTCTCCGGAAGGATTTCCGATATTCTTCTCTCCACGATTTACAGTGAGAACGGTAATCTCAAAATCATTTCTGAGCTTCAGGTCAGCCAAAGACTTTCCGGCTGCAAAAGATCCTTCCTTAACTACTACTGCGCGGGTATGAAGTCCTTCCTCATCTAGACCTTGCAATACCATTAAGTGTGCTTCCTGAATGCTTCCCCGCATAATCTCGTAGTCTTCCGCTCGTAATTCCCGAATATGCTGTTCAATTTCCTCGTTAGAGATCATGTATGCCTTTAAAACATTTGAAAATAGGCGGACGGTGGTCTCCATTTCTTCAGGAACTACGATATCGGCTCCAGCTTTTTCCAGGAAATCGGCTTCAGATAAATAGCGGGTTCTTACAATGATTTGGATGGTAGGGTTGAGGTAGTTTGCGAGCTTGATTATTCGTGGACTGATTGCCGGATCATTAATAGCGATCACACAAAGTTTGGCCTTCAGAACCTGAGCATGTTCTAAAATGTGAGTTCTGGAAGCATCACCATAAATAGCCGGAATGCCATTTCGATGCATTTCATTTACGGATTCTGGATTCATCTCAATCACAATAAACGGAATACCTGATTCTCTCAAAACCCGG
Source organism: Balneola sp. (assembly GCA_002694685.1). Lineage (NCBI taxonomy): Bacteria > Pseudomonadati > Balneolota > Balneolia > Balneolales > Balneolaceae > Balneola > Balneola sp. The sequence goes on along the minus strand of NZMW01000001.1, from coordinate 714,705 downwards.
GAAAGGTTTCGACCAGCCGGACCGTATCCAATGATGATTACATGATCTTCTAAATCCTCATGTCCTTCCTCTTCTTCAGTTTCTTTCTGCTTTTTTCCAATATGTTTGAGCGGCGTTTTGGCTAATAAATTCCCAATGTTTGGGCTGAAATGAAGAAAAAGAGGGGTGAGTAGCATTAGCAAAACGGAAACGGCAATAAAGGTTTGTGAACCCATTTCTCCAAAGCCGCCAGGAGTAAGACCTGCGACCCGTCCGGCTCTTTCCAGTACAAAAGAAAATTCCCCAATTTGAGCAAGTACAATACCTGAGGCAGCTGCAATTCGAATAGGGTAGCCAAGCGTTAATAAGCTTATAGAGCTCAAGATAAACTTCAATAATAAAACTCCGGCTGCTACTCCTAGTAGTAATAATGGATTTTCCAGTACAAACTGTAAATCGAGCAGCATTCCTACAGAAACAAAGAAAACGGCGTTAAAAATAGTTTTAAGGGGTAGAATTTCACTAATGGCATGGTCGCTGTAATGACTTTCACTAACAACTAAACCGGCAAGGAAAGCGCCGAGGGCAAGGCTGACATCCGCAAGGTTGGTAAGAGCTGCGGTTCCAAAACAGATAGCAATCACGGTAAGGAGGAAGAGTTCTTGTCGGCGGGTTTTGGCTACTTTGTCTAAAATCCAGGGGACTATTTTTCGGGCTAGCAAAACAACGACTATGATTAAAAGAATGGCCTTCCCAAGTACAACAAACAAGTCTGTAACTGATTCGCTTTGCCCTGATAAAATTGGGACCAGTAACACCATAGCGATGATGGCAAAATCCTGAAAAATAAGTACAGCCAAAGAAAGCCTGCCTACCGGGGTGTCGGTTTTTCCTTGTTCGCTGAAAAGTCCGAGAATAATAGCCGTAGAACTTAGAGCAACAAGGCAGCCGGTGTAGATTCCAACTTTCCAATCCACCCCGAAGTACATTAAAATACCGACTACAGCTCCGACACTAAGCAAAACTTGTAAGCCGCCACCTATAAAAATCGCATTTCGGATCCGTGAAAGTTTGTCTAAACTGAATTCAATCCCGATGGTAAACAGCAGAAGTATAATCCCGATTTCAGCCAGCATATCAACCAATTCCTGGTCTTGAACAATACCAAGGGCATTAGGGCCAATAATTACTCCGGCAATCAGGAAGCCGGCAATAGGAACCAGCTTAATTCTATAACAAATGTAGGCAATGAGAACGCTGACCATGAAAAGGGCAACGATTTCGTTTAAAAAGGGAAGACTAACAGCAAAGAGCATGTAGGCCTGGATAGTTTGGAGTGAGTGTGTTTGTTAAATGAGAAGCTTTCAGTAGTCAGCTTACAGCTATTAGCATTAAAACTGTAAGCAGAACTCTGAAAGTTAATTGCTATTCTTTGTACATATCGAACCAGCCCACAATGTAAGCTACTTTGCGGAAGAGGTTACTTGGTTTTCCAGCAATCCCATGACCGGAACCCTGAATGCGTACCATAGCAGCATCGACGTTTTGCAATTTTAAAGCGGCATAATATTGTTCCGTTTCACTCATCGGTGTTCTGTAATCCTGTTCACCGGTAAGCAACATGGTTGGTGTAGAAACATTTCCAACCAAAGAAATAGGAGAGCGTTCAAAGTATTGGTCCGGATCTTCCCAGGGCTTTTTGGTGAACCAATATTTGCTGTAGTAAGGACTTCCATCCGCTGTTAAGGCAAAACTAAACCAGTTGATCACGGGCTTTGCGACTACTGCTGCACTGAACCTGTCCGTTTTACCGATAGCCCATGCACTTAAAACTCCACCGCCGCTACCACCGGTTATAAATAGGTTGTCTTCATCGATATATCCTTGATCAACTACGTAATCTACGGCATCCATAAGATCGTCGTGGTCTTCACTTGGGTAATTGTGATTGATATAGGCCGCAAACTCTTCTCCATAGCTGGTACTTCCTCTTGGATTGGTATAAACAACTACATATCCACGGCTTGCCATGAACTGAAGTTCCGGAGTAAACCGGCTGCCATAGTTGGTATGCGGACCACCATGAATTTCTAAAATCATGGGGTATTTTTTGGTTGGATCGAAATCGGGTGGAGTTATAATCCAGCCCTGAACTTTGAAGTCATCCACGGATGATTCTACCCAAAACTCTTCAGTAGAGCCTACTTTAGTTGATGCAAAAAACTCACCGTTAAGATCAGTGAGCGTTCTATTCGCCATTTTGGTAGGGAAATGTCCCCCCGCTAATTCTGTAGGCCTTGTTGTTGTGATTGCCGAAAATGCAAACCGTCCGTTTTTGGATACAGAATAAGAACCACCACCGTAAGGTCGACCGGATGATGGACTTCCTAAGTTTTGAGCAATTGAAGTAATATCACCATCAAGGTTAATATTGCCCACTTTACTGTTTCCTTCTTCATCATACCTAAAGAAAAGGGACTTGCTGTTATTGGCCCAAGTGATAGAAGAAATACTTTCGTCAAAATCTTCAGAAATACTTCTTTGGTTAGAGCCATCGCGGTTCATGATGTAAAGTTCCCCTTGCTGATATCCAACAAATTCGTCTACATAGCCGGTATAGGCAATTAATTTACCGTCAGGAGAGATTTTTGGGTTTCCGTGCGGTCCTCGTTTGTCTGTGATCTGAGTTATTTCGCCGGATTCAATATTTATCTGATAAATCTGCTCGTTATTAGGATCGAGGTCTGCATCATCAGAACGATCAGAAGTAAACATGATGTGTTGCCCGTCAGGAGTCCAGGTTGCATCGTTGTAATCATAGTTTCCAGAGGTAATCTGTCGGGGGGCACCGCCTTCAGCTGAAATTAAAAATAGATGAGTATATCCGTCATCTACGTATCCGCCGCCATCTCTTCGGTAAACAGCTTTATCAATAACTACGGCTGATTTCTCCCATTTGGCTCCTTCGGGAGGAGAAGGCAGGTTAGCAATTCGAGATGATGAAGAAGCCGGAACAAATTTGGAGAACAAGATCCTGCTGCCATCCGGTGACCAACTTATGTTGCCGGGACTTTCAGTAAGGTTGGTGATGGAAGAGGTTGCACCGGAATCCATCCATCGAACAAAAATTTGGTTGGACCCTTCATTGCTGGAGGTATAAGCGATTCGATTGCCACTGGGTGACCAAGCCACATTTCCATAGTAATCGGTTCCTGAAGTAAGTGGGATATGGTTATCACCGGAAAAAGAGATGCTCCAAAGGTTCACAAACCGGCGGTCTGTCATCGCATCAAACTGATGGCGTTCGTAAATAACGGTTTTCCCATCCGGAGATATTGCCGGAGTACCAACCATCTGAAGGTCGAATAAATCCATATAGTCAAAATAGGATTCATCAACCTGGGCAGATGCTGAAATGGAGAAAATGAGAAGAAATATAAAGGATAAGATAGATTGGCGTCTTAAAAGCATGGCAGTCTTTGATTTAGTTGTCGGCAGAAAATAGGTGGTATAATTCAATTCTGAAAGAAGCTCACAAGTGTTTACAAATAGGTTTCGTCTGATTCCCCTTTAACCGGACCTACAATTTCTTTGGTAATCCAACCACCGTAGAAACCACCCGGCTGTGGTTTTACATGTTCGCCGTTTACATAGCAATCCATTTTAGATGGATAAAAAGCGAGGTAACTTTTAATTTTATAGAAATCCTGGAAAGGTTTTGGGTACGACCAAGCTCCTCGTTCGGCTTTTTCATTCTCTACCACAACATCCCAATAAGTAGCTTCTCCTTTCCATTCACATTTTGATTCGCCCACTGTTTTTTTCAGATATTTGATGTTTACATCAGTTGGAGGAACATAAAAAGTGGGGGGGCTTGCGGTTTCCAAAACACGAATGGCATTGGTGCTGTGAGCAATGATCTTGTTGGCAAATATAACCAGCACTTCTCTTTCATCAGGATCAAGCTTTGGTGGGCGAGGGTAATCCCAAACCGATTCTTGTCCTTCTTTGGGTTTGGCAGCAAATTTTGGGCGCTTTTGACCATGATACTCCCATTGTGATCGCCCCGATTGTGCCCAGCTTGGAAGTTTAGTCATAGGTAGAGAGTCCTTAATTCAGAATAACGATCGATAAATTTAGTACCGAAGCAAATGCAACCCACAGTATATAGGGAATTAACAGCCAACTCGCCCAGTATTTTATGGGCTTGAATTTCAAGAATGTGATTATAATAAGAATCAGCAGGCAAATGATTTCAGTAAAAGCCAGTGTTGGATTTTTGAGCCCAAAAAAGAGAAACGACCAAAGCCCGTTAAACAGTAATTGCAGCCCAAAGAATTGCAGGGCTTGCACTACTTCAGGCTTGTGAGTTCCGGCTTGCCAAACAGCAGCTGCAGAGATTCCCATTAAAGTGTAGAGCAGAGTCCAAACAGGACCAAATAACCAGTCAGGAGGGTTGAATGAGGGTTTATTGAGTGTAACGTACCACTCCGAGATCGCGGGGATTGTTACCGTACTGGCAGCGAGTCCGACAGCATTACAGATAAGAATCCCGAACAATATTTTTGCCCAAAAAGGTATTTTCATGGAATGCATTTAATTTATCGTCCAACATGGATAGATAAAAGGTGAATTCCTTAAAATAGTAAAAAATAGAAGTAGGTTTCAGCCGGTTACAAAGAAAAGAAGATTAGGCCGGTTAGTGAAATTACAAGCAAGGCTATTTTAACTTTGGTAACCCTACTTGAATAGTCGTTTTCCTGTTCTAAATAATCCTGAATTATTTGTTCTGAAATCATTGCTTTTCCTTTTTTACTAAAAGAGTGAAAAAAGCACTCGGTGTTACAAAAAAACCTACTCGAACGATCTATCGGGTAGGGTACCAGACATAATCGCCTGATTTATTTATGTAGCCGTAATTCTCTTCAATCTCATCTTCTACAGGAACATAGATGGTTACTCTGGCCAATCCGTTGTAGAATGGTTCAACCTCATCAAACTTTGCACTGGTAATTTGATTTCCAGATTTATCAATAAAGGTCCATTTGTTGTTGAGCATAACCGGAGCCCGTTCTTCTGAAAAGGTGCCGGCTTGTTGAAACTGCTCACTAATCACAAATTCACCGGACTTATTGATGTAGCCAAATGCGTTTGAGTTAGCGCGGGCCGGAGCGAGGCCGTCCCCAAAATCACCGACGCTTATAAAAGCAGGTGAGATAGAAACTTCACCATTATCACCAATAAAACCCCAGCGATCACTGATTTTAACCGCAGCCAATTGATTTGAAAACGGTCGGGCTTCAGCATATTTGAGATCTACAATGGTGTTCCCTGATTTATCGATGTATCCAAAGAGATCATCATCGCTAACCATAGCGCGGCCATTTCTAAACTGATTTTCTTCGATGTAATCAATGTCATCCGGGAGACCTACGGATTCAATTTTGTCTCCATTTTCATTGATGTAGTAATAGTTGGAATAATCTATGCTTCGTACAAAAGCTCGTCCATCAGAAAAGGCTGAAGCGGTTCTGAACATAGGATTGATGGCAAAATTGCCGGACTTATTGATATAACCCCATCTGCCATCGAACCGAACAGCTGCTTTGCCGCCCGAGAAATTATTTATGTCGCTGAAATTCCCTTCAATTTTGACCTCACCTTTGGAATCGATGTACTTCCAGCCCCAGGATTCACGAATAGCAGCCAGTCCCTCATGGAAAGGGCGAGCATTTTGGTAATCAGGTTCAAGTATCATCTCACCTTTTTGGTTGATATAGCCCCAGTCTCCATCTACCAAAACAGGGTAGAGTTTAACGGCTTCATCCTCATTCCCGGTTACGGAGTTGACGAGATCACAGGAAACAAAAAGTGTTGTAAAAGCTAACAGTAAAAGTAAACGTTTCATGATATTCTTAATTTATCTTGTTGGGTACCAAATGTATTCGCCTTTCTTGTTGATGTATCCATAACGAATGTTCTCATCGTTACCGAGCTGTACACGGGCAATTCCGTTGTTAAAGCTCTCGGCATCCTCGAAAGGGGTTGTAATGGAGATTAGCTTGCTATCTTTATTCAAGTAGAACCAGTCGTTACTCAAACGAATAGCAGCCATATTTTCAGAGAATGGTTTTACTTCAGCAAATTGAGGCTCTATCAAAATGTCTTCTTGTTTGTTGATGAAGCCGATATAGTCACCATCTCTGAACCAGGCCAAACCTTGAGAAAAGCGCCCCGCTTCTTCATATTTGGGAGTTATAGCAGGACTTCCGGATTTATCTATAAAACCCCATCCATCAGCAGTCTCAATAGGGGCCAGACCATCTACAAATTCACCAGCGGTAGAAAGTTGGAAAGTTGGGTTTATGGCTTCAGTTCCTTCATTATTGATATAGATCCAGCCATCAAAAGTCTCTACAGCAGCTAGTCCATTCGAAAAGGGGCGGGCGTCGCTATATTTAGGTTCCACGAGGGTACTTCCGTCAGCGTTGATGTAGCCCCAGAGTCCGTCAATTCGAACGGCTGCTTTGCCTTCAGAAATGGGTTGAGCAAAATCATATTGAGCTTCAATCACAAAAGTTCCGGTTTCATCTATAAAGCCATAGCCTTGACCAGGCAACTGAACCGGGGCTAAACCATCTTCAAAGTCTCCGGCACTCGTAAATTGTGTTTCAATTACCAGACGGGCAGGGTTAGCCTGTACATATCCCCACAGAGTTCCATTACGGACTGCGGCAAGTCCATCAGAAAGGTCCCGGGCCTGACCGAAGCGGGGCTCTAACACAATGTTTCCATCATTAGATATAAACCCCCAGCTTCCGTTGAGGAGAATTGGGTGAATCGTTTTGGACGATTTATTGTCGTCGTCGTTTCCAGTCACGGAATTAACAAGGTCACACCCTGTCATCAAAACAAAGCCAAACAGTACAATGAGTAACAGGGATAACGTTTTGGGTTTAACACGAAGCATTGAATAGGTCATTTTATCAACGTCATTTTTTTGGTTTGCACACCATTTGGGGTTTCCAATTTATACAGGTAGGTACCGCTCGATAGGTTTGAGGCGTCGAACTGAACGCTGTAGTCACCTGCCGATTTTTGTTCGTTCAGTATGGTTTTAATAAGGCTTCCTTTAACATCAAAAACCTGGAGTTTAACTTCGGCTGTTTTAGCCAGTGAAAAAGAAATGGTTGTGGTTGGGTTGAAAGGATTTGGATAGTTTTGTTCCAGCTTAAACGATTTAGGTGTTTGCTGAGACGGCTCATTGCTGGTAGCAGTAGCATCCACAAAGCCAAGATTTTGGAAACTACCATCAATAACTGAGTCTGTTTCATTATCTCCCAGACCGAACCAGTCATCTAAAATGGAAGTATAAACAGAGCGATAATCTGTACTGAAAACAGGATCGCCTGAATTATCAAGGCTGGTTAGGTCGGAGTGGTTTCCATATAAACCACCATTCACCGGACCAAAAACCATAACAGGGGCAGAAGAGCCGTGATCAGTTCCGTTTGAGGAGTTCTCGTCCAGTGTTCTTCCGAATTCGGAGAACGTCATGGTTAGAGCACGGTTATCAAGTCGGTCACTTTCTAAATCAGCATAAAAGGCGTTAACAGAATCAGCAATATCCGCTAATAAGTTTGCATGTCCGCCTTCTGGGCCACCCTGATTATTGTGGGTATCAAAACCACCCTTTGACACTAGGAAGAGTTTGGTATTTAGTCCTCCACGAATCAGCCGGGCTACAACAGATAAACTTTGAGCGAGGGATGAATTAGGATACTGCCCTAAATTGGTCGCATTATCTGCGGCGTTTTGGATGGACTCCAAATATTTAAAAGATGAGTTAGCGATTTTTCGTGCAAAGGAAAGAGAATCGCCGAAATCGTTTTGTGGGACATTGTCTTCATCATAAAAGCCACCTTGCTCCAGAAACTGGGTAAACTGACTAGCTCCTCCAAAAGTAACACCCAGGTTGCCAAATTCACTTTGGAAAAGGGTAGCAGAACCACCAATCCGAACACCGAGTGGGAACTCCGGTGGGTTAGCGATGAAGTCAGGATTGTCTTCAACTAAAAATCTTCCGGCCCAGCCGGTATTTTCAATATTATTACTTCCGCTTCCAGTAGTCCAAATATCCGTAGCGCGGGAATGGGAGCGATTGGTATTAGAGTAACCCACATTGTTGATGACAGCCATTCTTCCATCGCCCCAGAAAGATTCGAGGTTACTCATGGCAGGGTGCATTCCAATATCATCACTAAGTAATATCGAATCTTGTTTGCGGATTCCAATGGTCGGCCGTTTTTGATAATAAATATCGTTTTCAACCGGGATGATGGTATTCAATCCGTCATTACCGCCACTCAGCTGGATGAGCACAAGCACGCGGTCATTATCGGCACGGGATAAACGGTTAAAGAATTTAGAGCGGGCAAAAGTGCTTACCGGAGTACCACCCAAAAGCATGGATGAACCAATAGCTCCAAAACCAAGAGTGCTTAAAAAACTCCGTCGGCTCCAGCTCTGGTGATCATTTTGGTGAGCTTCTTTGTCTTCGAGACTGGCTCCCCGGCGATCGTGCGATAACTTTGGGTTATGATGATGATCTTTTTTACACATACTTCTTGACTGTTTCTTGAAATTAAATGAGCTGGTACGCAGGGAGTTGCTGGAGATAGGCTATGTATTGCCTGATCGATTCAGCAAAAGTCTCTTGATAGTATAAATTCCCATCCTGATCGCTGTTGGCAGTAAATTCGTACCAAGGGATGGTTCCCAAAAGGATCTTGGTAAGGTTGATTTTATGCTCCGGGAAATTGGCGAAGCCTGCTACATTATCACTGGGATGAAGGGCAGGGTTGCCGGCAAAGTCTTCATCTATTTTTCGAATACCGACCATTTCTAAAGGCAATGCGATTAGATGCTCAGCCAGATCTTCTGCCAGGGTGAATGGATTCGAAGGATCAGAAATCTTCTCGGCCAGCCTGATTGGGTTATAACTGCTTCCGGAGTTGTCATACCCATAAATAATATCGGTGAGGTTATCCCACCTTGAAGGCATTAAATTGGTATTCAGCCAAGCATAATGCCCGGGAGTTCCGTCTGAATAAGGAGGGTTATAACCGTCCCAACCAAATACCGTTTCCGGGCGAAGAAGCTCTTCGTTCAGTCCCTGCATTCTCAACCGGATATATTCTTTTAGTTGAGAAGTTGGAGTGATCTCAAGTTCCCTAAGGTAGCTTATAAAGATCTCGGTTGGGCTTTTAATCCGACTCCCATAAAATTGCTCTTCATAAAAATGAGCACTACTGAGAAGTTTCTTTAGTACTTCTGCAATATCAAAATCCTGAGCTATGCAATGATCTGCCAGGCTGGAGATGATGGCATCATTCGGTTTTGCCGAAACAAAAAACACATACAATTTTCGGCAAAGGAAATAGGCAACCTCTTGTTCTTTTTGTGTGAAGATGAGGTCTATTACAGAATCCAGGTCGTAATTACTTGCTACCCCAAAAATTGTCTTGCTGGAACTGTCAAATCGGGAATCATCAAAATACCCGCTTAAGGTAGCATCATTAACGCGCCAGCCGGTAACAGCTCGGGCTACTTCAGCTACATCATTTTCCGAGTAGTTATCATTTCCGTCTTTGTCCTGAGGCCCAAGCGTGAATAACTCCATCAACTCACGGGCAAAATCTTCATTCGGCTGCCCGTCGCGATTATTGTAATTATTTAAATAGTAGAGCATTGCCGAGTTCTTGCTCATAGTGGAGACGAACTCTCTGAAATTCCCAAAACTAAATTCATGAAGCAGCTTCCAGTATTTGTACATGTGGCTGGCGTAGCTGTTACTGGCTTTATCAGGGAGAGCATTCATATTGCTGTACGAAACGGCAAAGTGATTGCTCCAGAATAACATCATGCGCTCTTGGAGTCCGCCGTTGTACATTCCGTCCATCCATCGGAATTGAATATCGTACACATCCTGAACGTCTCCGGAATTACCTCCACTGAACCATTGAGGGTCATCAGGGATAGGGGTGCTAATGGCGTTGTCAATAATTGCTTCTGCAGCTGAGGTGGCAGAATCAAAACTGCGCGCATAATTAAGGTTATTAATCTTAAGCCCGATATGTGTTCGCCGGACCAGATGTGCAGCACGGGTTTTATCCCACGTTCCTGTGTAGGGCTCAAGTCCTGCTAATGAATTATTGTCGTTAGTCCTTGATGTAGGGAGGTTTACAGAGTCTTCCTTCACTTTTTCACTAATCATATGCTCCGAATTTTCGTCTCTTTTGTACCTATAAGAGATAGATGAAGTGTATTGTGTTACAAAATTCTCAATACTTTTTATAGGCGTCGAATTCAGGAATGTTCCTGCATAGAATCACTTTCTAATTTTTGGGAGTTATCGACGAATAAGGACGAGAGCTTAATTTTTATCATTAAGTATTTACTTAATGATGGATCTGTTTTGAAAATATTTTGTAAGGAATTCTTCTGAACTAACTCTTACATTGCAAACAAACAATAAAAAACAGGATACGTTATGAGTTCACTTAATAAAGCAATGCTGATTGGGAATCTGGGTCAAGATCCGGAAGTTCGCTACACACAATCGAACACAGCCGTGGCAACATTAAGCATCGCAACCAGCGAGCGCTACAAAGACAGCAACGGTGAGTATCAGGAGAAAACAGAATGGCACCGCGTAGTTGCGTGGGGTAGAACCGCAGAAATTTGCCAACAGTATTTAACCAAAGGTTCCAAGGTGTATATAGAAGGGCCTATTCAAACCCGGCAGTGGGAAGACAAAGATGGTCAGAAAAGATACACCACGGAAATTAAAGCGCTCCAGCTTACAATGTTAGACAGCCGCAGCAGTGGTGGCGGTAACCAGCAGATGGGTGGTGGGCAGCCTCAGCAAAACAGAGGAAACCAAAATCAGGGTAATCAAGGTAATCAGGGCGGCAATAAGCCTATGAGCAGTAATGTAGAACTGGACAGTAACTTTGATGATATGGACGACGATCTTCCGTTCTAAATACCTGCTTCTTATTATCATTTAAAACGACATGAGGATTTCTTGTGTCGTTTTTTTATTTATAGCTCAGGTTATGGTAAAATCTTTTATTTTAAGGATACGTCAAGCCTTCTTACATTCACTCAAACAATAACTTAATATAGGCATTGGATACAATCGAAGATCCTTTCAGTTTGGTTCAAGACTCTCTTCTCACAATTGGTGAAAGTTCTGTGGCACATGGATTAGATCCATTTGTTCTCGGTATACAACTTCTGGTCCTTTTTTTGGGATTAGCTTTTTCTGCGGTTTTCTCCGGTTCTGAGGTCGCTCTTTTTTCTCTTGCAAATCGGATGGAGGATTTAAAGCAAGACGAAACACCCGGTTCAGCTGACGATAGAATTATTAAGATGCTGGATAAACCCCGGCGCCTTTTGGCTACCATCCTTATAGGCAATACGTTTGCCAATATTATAGCCTCTGTGCTTGCTGCCGTAATTACTGGTGATATTGTTGCGGCTTATGGACTCTCAGAAGTGGTAGTCTATGCAATTGAAGTAATTGTATTGACCTTCATGATTTTAATTCTGAGTGAAATCACCCCAAAGATTATCGCTATTAATAATCCCCTCAAGGTTTCTCGTGGGAATAGCGCCTTTATCTACACCCTGTTTATTCTGCTTAAACCTTTCGCAAAATTGATAGCCGACAGCACAATTAGCCTTGAACGATACTTACCAAAACCTGCTAGTAAAATGACGCAGGAAGACATACGGACTATGGCAGAGGTAAGTGAACAAGAAGGCTCCATCAAAGAAGATGAACGTGAAATTATTGAAAATGTAATTGGCTTCGGAAATATCACTGTTCGTGAGATTATGACATCACGAGTGAACTTTGTAGCCGTTTCCCTTGAAGAATCCCTTCAGGACGTTTTAAAGAAAATTCGGGAAAACGGATTATCGAGAATGCCCCTCTATGATAATGATCTGGATAATATACAGGGTGTATTGTACGCTAAAGATGTACTTCCTTATTTGAACTCTAATGAAAAAGAGCCTTCACTAAATTGGAAGACTGTTTCTCGAAAAGCTTTGTTTATTCCTGCTACCAAAAAACTCGACGACTTGCTTAGAGACTTTCAGCAAGAGAAAACCCACATAGCTATTGTGGTTGATGAATATGGCGGTACGGAAGGTATTGTGACGATGGACGATATCCTTGAGGAAATTGTAGGTGACATAACCGATGACTCTGGAGATGAGGAAACACTGTTCACCCGATTCAAAAGTGGAATCTATATCTTTGATGCTAAGATTGACCTGGATGACATGGAAGAAATACTGGAATCGGATATCACTTCTGAAGAAGATGAATTTGAGACGCTTGGCGGTTTAATTTATCACCTGACTGAAAGTCTTCCGGTAGTTGGTGAGCGAATGACTTACAAGAATTTGGAACTGACGGTGCATTCTGTCAAAAATAACCGGATCAAAAAGGTTCGGGTGAAAGTTGAAAGCCCGAAAGAAGTAGAATCTTCCGAAGACAATTCATGAGTAACTTACCTTCCATCAGGGAACATGTAGATATTTCTTCCTACAATACCATGGGCATCGCTGCAAAAGCCCGGTATTTTGTTTCTGTTTCATCAACTGAAGAACTTAGATCTGTTATTGCTGATTCTGAGCTCAAAAATCTTGATAAGTTTGTATTGGGTGGAGGCAGTAACGTTCTTTTTGTGGATGATTTTGACGGGTTAATTATCCAGATGGATATGAAAGGAAAGAACGTTGTTGAGGAAAATGCAGATTCTATTTTATTAAAAATTGGAGCCGGGGAAAACTGGCACGAGCTGGTTATGTATTGCGTGGAAAAGGGATGGGGTGGAATTGAAAACCTATCTCTCATTCCAGGATCGGTAGGAGCCGCACCTATACAGAATATTGGGGCCTATGGCGTAGAGTTAGAAGAAGTATTTGAAGAACTAACCGCTGTACAGGTAGAAACGGGAGAAGAACGAATTTTTAGCAAGGCGGAATGTGCGTTCGGCTATAGGGATAGCATTTTTAAGAATAAGGAAAAAGGGAATTATATAATCACCCACTTAACCTTAAGACTTCAAAAATCACCTTCTGTTAATACATCATACCGAGCTCTTTCTGAAAAACTTGCAGAAGAAGGAATTACAAATCCTGGAATACAGGATATTAGCAAAGCGGTCATAGAGATCCGGCAAAGTAAACTTCCCGATCCTGCTGAAATTGGTAATACCGGAAGTTTTTTCAAGAATCCTGTATTGCCGAAGTCTGAGTTTGAAGAGCTTCAAAAAAATCATCCTGATATTCCGCATTATCCATCGGGAGAAGATGTCAAAGTTCCAGCAGCATGGCTTATCGATCAGTGTGGCTGGAAGGGGAAACGATTTGGCGACGCTGGTGTTCATAAAATGCAGGCGTTGGTTATTGTAAACTATGGAAACGCCACGGGTAATGATATTTGGAGCCTGGCTACCCGGATCCAGAAATCGGTAAAGGAAACATTTGGGGTTGCTTTAACTCCTGAAGTAAATATTGTGGGCTAAGATCCCTGTTTGGAAACATTTCACCCTATTTTCACTAAGATTTATTGAACTAACAGTTTTAAAATTATGAAAAGAATAAATATTCGGTCTTTTTCAATCACACTAATGCTGGCACTTGCTGTAATCGTAAGTGGCTGCGTTACTCTTGAGAAGAATCCTGTTTCGGGAAACAAACGTGCTTTCGGCTATAGCTGGGAAGAGGAAGTGAAATTAGGAAATCAGGCCGATAAAGAGATTGTGGCTCAATATGGCTTGTATCAAAATGAAGAGCTTTCGAACTATGTATCTGACTTAGGGCAGGCATTGTTAGAGGTTAGTCACCTTCGCCGTGAAGATACGCCGAAGCAGTTTCGGGAAACCGAGTTCACATTTCGCGTATTGGATAGCCCCGTTGTAAATGCCTTCGCGCTTCCGGGAGGCTATGTTTATGTAACTCGTGGCTTATTGGCTCACTTGAATAATGAAGCTCAGCTTGCTGTTGTTTTGGGACACGAAATTGGACACGTTGCCGCTCGTCATTCCTCACAAAGAGCCGTTGAGCAACAGGTGGGTCAGTTAGCAGTAATAGGTGGAGCTGTAATCGGCCAATCGCTGGGTTACGATGGAGGAAGTATCCTGCAATTAAGCAGTCAAACGGCTCAGCTTATGTTTTTGAAATACAGCCGTGATCATGAGCGCGAATCAGATGCCTTAGGGGTTGAATATTCAGCAATGAAAAACTATCAGGCAGCAGAAGGAGCAGAGTTCTTTAATTCATTGGAGCGAATTTCAAAAACCACAGGCGGTGGAGTTCCGACTCTGCTTTCCAGTCACCCGGATCCCGGTGAGCGAGAAAAAACCATTCCCGAGTTAGCTGAGAAATGGAAAGAAAAAGGATACGAGCAGACCATTCTTGATGACGAAGAATTTATGAGTATGATCGAAGGCATTATTTATGGAAACAACCCCCGTCAGGGTTTTGAAAGAGATGGAATGTTCTACCATCCGGATCTGAAATTTCAGTTTCCAGTGCCAGCCGGATTTCAAGTTTTTAACCAGCCATCTGCTGTAATTATGGTGAATGAGGAGCAAACGGCTATTAATCAGTTTACGATTGATTCAGAAAGTAACTCTCCGGAAAGTTCAGTTCAATCATTTTTAGGTCAGGAGGGCGTAACTACTCTAGACCAGGAGTCTTACTCTGTGAATGGAATGAATGGCTATCAGGCCTTTGCAACGGCTTTGTCACAAGATAGTACAGAGCTTATGATTCAGGTAACGGCGATCGAATTCCAGAATATGATTTATTCCTTCCTAAGCTACACCTCATCAGCACAATTTCCAGACTATGAAAGTAGGTTCGCTGAAATCCGGGAAGGTTTTTCTGAACTTAATGATGCATCAATTTTAGGAATCGATCCGGTTCGAATTAATTTAAAACCGGCCATTCGATCTGCTTCTTTTACAGACTTACTACCAGCTGATTTACCGATGGATATCACAGCTACAGATTTAGCTATCATCAATCAGGTTCAGCTGGATGAAATGATAGAAGAGGGTAGAGTGCTAAAGATTCCGGTTCAGCGATAAAAAGAAAGCCGGGCGCTTATAGCAGCAACCCGGCTTTAATTATCTCTATGAGATATTTTAGTCAGAAGTTAGAACGAAAGTCCGGCTAAGATATAGAGCTGCTCGGTGTCCGGATTAAAGATGACGGCTCCACTTAGCGGGATGGTAAAAGTGTCGGTGATGACGATGTCTTTGCCGGTGCTTACACCTAGATTGACCAAAGCGAATTCGCCATCTGAGCTATGCCATCCGTCTCCACCGCCTAAGAAAATACTGGCGTTACTAAATGCATAGCCTGCCTCAAAGTAGATGTCATCTCCCGCAGAACCACTTCCTGCAAATATGTAGTTAGCAGATAAGGAGAAGTCTTCGATTCCGTAGCCAACATTGAATTCGTAGGCATGGCTGTCGCCATCCAACCAAGGTCCGGATCCAGCAGCTCCGGGGTACCAGTAGTCAGTAACACCGAGGCTAAGTCCGAAGTCAAAGCTGTAGCCAGCGTATAGATCCATTTCCTGGAATCCATCATATCCTTGTGATCCCCAAGCTCCGATTGCGAAACCGCCGGAGCTGAATTCTACAGCGGGTTGTAATGATGGCCCTGAATAAGCAACTCCACGCCATACATACGTGCTGTAAAGATCAACTCCTGTGCTGACCTCCTGTGCTTCTGCTGTGTTGAAATTTGTCAGGCCAAAAGCTAAAGTCATGACCAGACCCAAAGCAAGGGTATTAATCAAATGCGATATTTTTTTTGATGTTTTCATAGTGATTTACTTCGATAAGGTTAATGAGTGAGTGTGAGTGAATCATTTTTTTCAAACTGAGTGAGAGCCTGAAAAAACGATGTAGTTTTAGTACCTGAAAAGTGAGTGAAGCTTTTCAGAGGTGATAAATAGTGGTGTATTTTTTGAGTTAGAAATTAGATTCTTCCTTACCCGGCATGCTATAAGTCCAGGTAAGGCAGAATCAAATAGAGTTGATGTTGTGACTTAGTCGGCAAATGCGCCTAACTCAGAAGTCTTAATAGGTGAGAAATCAGGATAGGCATGGTTTTTATGTTCTGATATATCTAGCCCGTCAGATTCGACTTCTTTAGAAACTCTGACACCTATGGTTGCTTTAATAATGCCAAATACAATCAGAGAGAAAACGAATGTAAATGCGGCGATAGATGCAGTACCGATAAGTTGGGTAAGGAAACTATAGTCAGAGGAGAAAATTCCAACGGCTAATGTTCCCCAGACACCACATACTCCGTGAACGGAAATAGCACCCACCGGGTCATCAATTCTAAGCTTATCAAACATCAGGATGGCTAGAACAACAAGTACTCCGGCGATAGATCCGATTAGTACAGCATCCGTCAGAGATACTACATCAGCTCCAGCAGTAATACCTACAAGTCCGGCAAGGATACCATTCAGAGCCATCGGCGCATCTAATGATTTCATTACAACTTGTGTGGTAACCATGGAGGCAAGTGCACCGGCACAGGCAGCTAAAGCGGTTGTCACAAATACGTATGAGACAGTTTCGGGATCGGCGCTTAAAACAGACCCGCCATTAAATCCAAACCATCCAAGGAAAAGTAAAAATACACCAATAGTAGCTAATGGAATGTTATGAGCAGGAATGCCATGTACTTTCCCATCTTTGTATTTACCTGTACGTGAACCTAAAAGAAGGACACAAGCGAGTCCAGCAAATCCACCTACTGCATGAACGAGCGTTGAACCGGCAAAATCATAGAATCCCATTTCTGATAACCAGCCACCACCCCAGTGCCAGCTTCCTGTAATAGGATAACTGATACCTATAAGGAGAACACCGAAAAGCATGAAAGAAGGAAGTTTAATTCTACCCGTTACACAACCTGAAACAATAGTAGCTGCAGTAGCCGCAAACATGGCCTGGAAAATAAAATCTGTCCATATGGTCATGTCCAAACCGTAAGCAGGGGTAAGCATTCCAATTGGATCTGAAGCGTCAAATCCAATGCCAAAGCCTCCAAAACCGAAGAAGCCGTTAAAGTCACCCGGGTACATAATTTGAAATCCAATAAAAGCATAAAGGATGATTCCAATGGTGAGGATGAAGACGTTTTTGTAGATGACGTTTACCGCATTCTTAGCTTGAGTAAGTCCACTTTCTACCGTGGCAAAGCCTAGATGCATCATCAATACCATAAAAGCAGCAATTAGAATCCAAAGGTTATCAACCATGAATTTGATATAATCCGTAGAAGCTTTGAACTCTTCTATAGTTGAGTATTCATTTCCATAAGCCTGGAAAGTTTCCTCTGTAACCTCTACCGATTCTTTGGCTGCATTAGCACCATCCGCCAGAGCAATAGCGGGATCTGCAAAAAGCAAAAATAGAGTGGTTAGTATTATTCCGTATCGTAACTTCATGTTATAAGTCTTTAAATTAATGTTGAGTGAGTGTGCAAGCTTAAAAGTTTCATCTAAAGCTTGGTTTAAAATAATTAGGCAAAACTAATAATCAAACATAATTTTTTAATCTTAAATAACAAATATCATTACTTAAATAACTTTAGCGCAGTACTTTATAAATTTAATTTTGGAAGCGATTCCATCTATTCTGAGCTTTCAGAAAAGCCCTTTCACTTTTTTAGGCAGAATCAGTCAAAAACCTGAAATAGAAAAGCATTATCTTATCAAACCAATTTTAATTTCAAAAAAACTATCGCATGATCGCTCGTTATTCCCGCAAAGAAATGTCAGATCTCTGGACGGACGAACAACAATTTCAAGCCTGGCTGGAGGTTGAATTAGCAGCCTGTTGGGCATGGGCCAAGCTCGGAAAAATCCCCATGGAGGATGTTGACAAACTCTACGAGAATGCCAGCTTTGATGTAGACCGTATTAAAGAAATTGAAGCCAAAACCCGGCATGATGTAGTAGCTTTTACACGAGCCGTTTCCGAGACATTGGGAGACGAAAAGAAATGGGTTCACTACGGGTTAACCTCAACTGATGTAGTTGATACCGCATGGGGTGTTCGCCTCAAGAAAGCCAATGTCATTCTACTGGAAGGCCTGGAGCGTATTGTTGATGTATTGGCTGAAAAAGCTAAAGCACACAAGTACACCGTAATGATGGGGCGAACTCATGGTATTCACGCCGAGCCAACTACTTTTGGTCTCAAATGTGCGCTTTGGTATGCGGAGATGAGTCGAAATCTTGAACGATTTAAAAGAGCAGCTGCAGATGTTGAGTTTGGAAAGCTCTCAGGATCAGTTGGAACCTTTGCCAATATCCCCCCGGAAGTTGAACATTTTACGTGTGAGAAATTAGGGCTTGAACCGGCTCCCATTTCAACCCAAACACTACAGCGGGATCGCCACGCATACTATTTGTCTACATTGGCACTGATTGGTTCTACGATGGAGAAAATGGCAGTGGAAGTTCGTCACCTTCAAAGAAGCGAGCTTCGGGAAGCCGAAGAAGCATTTAGAAAAGGGCAGAAGGGATCGTCCTCCATGCCGCATAAACGAAATCCAATCAGTTCCGAGAATATCTCAGGATGTGCAAGAGTGCTTCGCGGATATATGGTGACGGCTTACGAAAACATCCCTCTTTGGCATGAACGCGACATTTCTCACTCTTCTGCTGAACGAATTATCCTGCCTGATGCTACAACGCTGCTGGATTATATGCTGAACCGCTTTGCCGGAGTGATTGAAAATCTGGTTGTCTTTGAAGACAATATGGAATCCAACATCTGGAAAACACAAGGACTGGTATTCTCACAACGCCTCCTTCATAAACTCATTGATAAGGGAATGCCACGTGAGCAAGCCTACGATACGGTTCAGCCTCTGGCGATGAAGTCCTGGGAAGAGCAAGAGCTCTTCAAACCGATTGTTGAAGCGGATGAAAGTATCACTGAGACTTTAACTCAGGAAGAAATTGATGACGCCTTTGACTTAGATCATCACACCCGAAATGTGGATACCATTTTTGAGAGGGTGGGACTGAAGTAAATCAAAGCTGTGACTTATCCCAATATAGAGTCACAGATGTAATCGGGGATGATGCCGGAGGAGTTAATCCATAAGTCGGCATTTTCACCCCGGGTGTTTCCGGAAAGAACCAGCATGGTTTTCAGGCCAAACTTGTTGCCGCCTAAAATATCGGTGCTTAAGGTATCGCCAACCATCAGGATTTCTTCTTTCCCGTAAATAGTACCTGAGCTGTTCAAGTGCTCAAAAGCATAGGTAAACATTTGGGTATCAGGCTTACCGAAGTGGATGAATTTTTTATTCAGCATGCTTTCACAAAGTTTCGCGATTCCACCAGTTGCAACGGAAACGTCATTCTTAGAAACCGGATAGTATTTGTCTGAGTTAGCTACTATAACGGGAACGGTCTTTTTACGGAGGAAATTAACGGTGGTATCGATATCGGTGTTCCAGTCAAAGCCCTCATCATCTAAAAACACGAAGGCCGAAATATCATCCAGATCATCCAGGTCGATATCCCGCACAGCGATATGCTTCAAACCGGACTGTAGGATATATTCCGCAGAATTTTCCGTGCCGAGGTAGGCAATTTTGCCATCCTTTATTTTATGCTGAAGGAATTGCTTAGCCAGCATCCCCGAGGTAATGATTTCATCCTCATTTAAATCTTTTAAACCCAGCTGATCAAATACAACAGACTGCTGATGTTGGCTTCTGGAGGCATCGTTGGTAAGTACCCGAAAGGTGATGCCTTCCTCCCTTAAATAAGCAATAGTCTCGGCAACACCGTCAATAAGTCCTTTATGGTTTTTAAGCACACCATAAGAATCAAGGAATACGGCTTTGTAGTTTTTAACGATAGATCGGAATGAAGGTACTCTCATATTCATACTAGAGGTCCAGGGCTTTTAGTAAAGGTTCGGGATCAAATTTTTCATCAAGCTGAGGCAGGTATCTTTGGTAAGCTTCCTGCTGCAATTTGGTAGCAAAGATTTCATGGAAAAAATACTTCCCATATTTAACAACATAATTCAGAATAAAGAATCGATAAGCTTCTTTAAGGAAAAGAAGCTCTGTTTTTGTAAGCGGAAATTCTTTGTGATAAGCTTTTAAGAAGAGGATAAATCGCTCCTCCATCATTGGATCAATATCGTAGCTGAACACAGTTTTATCTCCCACATTAGATGAGATGCGGGCAAAGAAGTAGAAGTCAATCATGCGGGAGCTGATGCGGAACCAATCATAATCCCACCGGGAAAAGAGTTTGAAATCAGGCGTCACAGAGAAGTTGCCAATATTCCAGTCCACAAAAACGGGGATCGTATCGAGATCATTTGCATCCAGCTTAGCCACATTCTCAAGGAATAAATCACAGTGTTTGCGAATCTGATCGTGGTGCATTCGGTATTCGTGCTTTCCGTAATCACTATCTAAAATATCCAGTAAATGCTTTACATCAACTTCGAGTGTTTTAGAAGAAGGTGGGAGGGTATTTCGGATGGTGTGGCACGACTTATGAAACTTCGCAAATTGCTTTGCAAGCTTATTAATCTGAGTTTCATCAATCCGCTTGGGAAGCTTTCTTTTGATTTTAACCGGGCGATAGAAAACCACCCATGCATCAATAACTTCATCCTGATGACGATGCACAAACAAAGAATTCTCCTTGATCAGTGAACGAGCCAAAAAGTTCTCAAATGGATCCTGAAGGTTATTAGATAATGAGTTAATGATGGAATGATCTTCCACAAAATGCTCAAATTTCCCAAAATAGGAGAGCTTGGCAATTATGAAGTTTCCATCTTTAAAAGTAACCCGATACACGTGGTTGGTTGAAACTTTAGCACTGATATCGGTAATGGTTAGAATAGTCCTTGTGGGATCGTAAGCGCTCCAGGCTTCCTTCACAATCTCATTAAAATTAATAAAAGACATACAGTTGTTTAGTTAGATGATTTCAAAGTAGCGTTTTAATTCCCAGTCCGTCACTTTTTGGGCGAACTGTCTCCATTCCCACTCTCTTGTCTTTATAAAATGATCTGTGAATCCCTCTCCGAATAACTCTTTTGATAGATCAGAAGCTTTCATTTGTTGAGTTGCATCGGCCAGTGTTTTCGGAAGTTTTCGGGTTGATTGATTCTCGTATTCATTGCCCTGAGTCGGCTCGATATCCAGCGAAAGCTTATGTTTGATTCCGTACAACCCAGAAGCCAAACTTGCCGCCATTGATAGATATGGATTCGCATCAGCACCGGGTACTCGTGTTTCCAGCCTCATGGAATCCTCTGCATGATTGATAACACGAAGAGCTGTAGTCCGGTTTTCGACGCCCCAGCTCGCTGAGGTTGCCGCCCAGGAACCTTCTACCAATCGTTTATAACTATTTACGGTTGGTGCATACATCGGAAGGATATGCGGAAGGCAGTGAAGCTGACCGGCGATGTAATGTTCTAACAGTTCACTCATTTTATGATTTCCCTGCTCACCATAAAATAGATTCTTTTCTGACTTTTTATCCCAAAGACTCTGGTGAATATGTCCACTGCAGCCCGGAAGGTTGGTATTCCATTTTGCCATGAAGCTGGCAATAATTTCATGCCTGTACGCAATTTCTTTAACGCCTGATTTAAAAAGCACTGCCTGATCTGCGGCATCCATGATATCCGTATAGGCAATGCAGGCTTCGTAAACTCCATCTCCGGTTTCAGTATGTAGCCCCTCAATATGGACGCCAAATTGTGTGAGCAGATCAAAAAGCTCATCAAAGTATTCGTGATGCTGAGATGACCTCAATATAGAATACCCAAACATGCCGGGAGTCAGGGGAGTGGGATTAACTCCGCCTTTCTCTTTCAATGATTGGGGTGTTTCTTTGAAATTGAACCACTCAAATTCGTTAGAGAATTTGGGTTTGAATCCCATGTCTTCTGCTTGAGAAGTAATTCTTCTCAAAAGGCTTCGTGGGCAGACTTCCTTTAAGTCATCTGATTCCGAGAAATCACCCAGAAAAAATGGAAGATCGTTATTCCAGGGAATATGCCGTTGTGAGCTTAAATCAATGGTTGCCATGGAGTCGGGGAAGCCGGTGTGCCAGCCGGTGACTTCTGAGTTGTCGTACACCGCATCATTCATGTCCCAACCAAAAACCACATTACAGAATCCGAGTTTGTCCTCTGTAGCTTTTAGAAATTTATCTTTAGAGATCAGCTTACCACGGAGAATTCCATCTATATCTGTAATAGCCAGTTTAACTTTCTGGGCATCAGAATTTTTAAGGGAAGTAAGAGTGTCGCTGTTTTTAGACATGGCTGATGTTGATTAATTAACTCGGTCCAAATCTAACCAAAGCTTCAGACTTTTATAGGCTGAATTTTTATACTTAAAACTGATAGAACCGATGAGGTAGGTGGGTTCTCAAAACTTCTCTATAGTTTCTACAAATGCAACGCCAACAGAAGCACCCGGTCCCCATTCTCTAAGCAACTCTTGATTACATCTTTCTACTTCGATGGTCTTAACATTTTCGGGATATAGCTTTTCTTCGACGAATTGTAAAGTCACGATTCTACCATTAACTACGAATATAGGTTGTTGACCTCTATCAAAACCTTTCTTACAGCTTAGATTATCAACGGAGTATAACTTTTGCTTATCTGTAGTATCAGCGGGGGTTTTACAACCCGATAGGAGGAATAGAAAAGAGGCCGCTAAACATAAAACTGACAATATCAGTGAAGATCTCATAGATATAGAATTAAGCTACAAGCAATCAAGAGGAAGTTGAGTCCAGACTTTTAAATCTAAAACCAAAACTTATTGTCTCTGGATACAAGCTAATAACCATTGAGGAGTTTAAAAAAGCTACAAAAGCTTTTACATCAAACCGATTTTAATTTCCCGAATTATAAGCGAGAAAATCATTCACATCCAGCCAGTAGATAAAAGCATCAAACCAACGATTGCTTGTGCGATCTGGATTACCGAGACCAAAACCGTGACCACCATTCTGATAAAGATGAAATTCAACCGGTACGCCCGCATTATACCAGGATTCAATCACGCCGTTTTGCCCGTTATAAAGAAAGTCGTCGGTAGCAATTACGTTGAACATGGGTGGCGCATTTTTTGGCACTTCAACCGGACCCATGCCACCATAAATCGGACCAATAAAAGCAAGTTTCATGGACTTGGAATTAAGCGTTGAATGCATCGTTAGGCCAGCTCCCGCCGAAAAGCCAATCATACCAATTCGGTCAGTATCTACACCCCATTCATCGGCGCGATCCACAATCATGGCATAGGCTGCTTCAGCATCTTCTAATTGATTAGATAAATCCCATTGTGGGCGGCTGGGCAGTTCCTCTTCAGTATTTTCAGTTTCTTCAGAAGCTTCTGAAGGAGCAGGGCGTGGACCATTCATCCAGGAAGCAAATTCATCAAGAGATTCTACAGTGGGGCGGAGTCGATATTTAAGCACAAAGGCCGCAATTCCCTGTTCTGCAAGGGCCTCGGCAACTTCCCAACCTTCATTCCCCATCGATAACCACATGAAACCACCACCTGGAGCAACAATTACAGCTGTACCATTTGCTTTATCAGGATCGGGAAGAAAGGGGGTAAGCGTTGCTGTTGAAATATTTCGTGCCATAGGATCTCCCCACTGTCGGAACCAACTTTCTGGTGCGGGTTGGTTCTCTACACCGCCAGTTTTAAGGAGAATGGCATTCGGTTCATCAGGTGTTTCAAGCGGGTAGATGGTCCCGTCCTGAGCTAAGGCTGATGTTGAGATTAATAGTGAAGAGAGTGCAAAAAATATCAAAGATAAAAAGGTGGATGTTTTGATCAGATTCATATCAGCTCCATTCATTATTAAGCAATTGGTGGTTGGAAATTAAATTGTAAGGAAAATTAAGTGTAGTTGCTACACTATTTTGCAAAGCATTGAATTGCGGTAGCAATCAATTAAGACTTGAAGAAACCAATCACTTGTTTGGCTGAATTTAGTACTTGATCAAGGCTTTGCGCCAGCATTGATTAATGACCAAAAATCGACAAGGCCGATTCCAATAAGACGTCCTGGGTAGAGAAACACCTTAAAAAAGACTAGAAATCGATTGATGTCGTCGGTGTATTTAAAGGGATTATTTATAAAACCAAAGATGCCAATGTTTTGGGTTTCAGGGACAGGATTTAATCGGTAGGATGCGAATAAGTAAATGATAACAAGCACGGAATAGATACCAAAAGTACTCCAGCTAAAGCCGTTGTTCTCTGCCATGAAGTAGAAGGGGAGTATTACCGCAATTAATCCCGCCATACCTCCAGTGATAATAGATAAATGAGTTCGGTTTCTGCTGTTATAATGTGTCTCAACCGAGCCGGTTGGACCGGGATTATGACGTTCTAAGAGCCAACCGAATAATTCCATAAAAAGGCACTATTACTTTGTGAAGATATTTTAGTTGTAAAAAAATAAAGACCCGGTTCACAATGGCCGGGAACATTTAAATTTAATTAACCATGATATTTTATTATAAACAATCCTGTAAAAGTTATGATCATAATGCTCTATTACCCTCTACTTTACCCTCATTCCAAACAGAGAATTCGCCGTTGTAATAAACAGAGTATTTCCATCTTTGCCGCCAAAAGTAATTGATAAAGGACGTTCGGTAAGATTGATTCGGTTGATTTCATTCATATCCTTGTCGTACACAAAAATCTGTCCGTCCAGTACATACAGGTTTCCGTCGTTATCAATAGCTGTGTCGTACTGTCCGCGGGGGAGAACCTCTCTGAGATTCGATAGCTTGCCTTTTTCGCCCACATCCATTTTTACCGTTCGCATGGAAATTTCGTCCATGGCATAGATGGATTCCCCAGGAACTGCAGCAGCTAAGCTCGCCGTCCTGCCTATATCATATACCTCTTGTATATAAGTCATTCCATCAGGTGCGACAAAAGCCGAGTCAGGATAATAGACTGCGGCGTCATCAAAGGTGTAATGCCACCGACCGGAAGGGTAATAGGTTTTACTGAACTCTTTGATATCAGCTGTGGCAATTCTCGGCATAATCCTAAAGGTATTGTCCGGATCGTCGGGGTCGATTGAATAGGTATAGGAAGCCCAGCCGCTGTTTCCCCAGCTGCTGTAGGCCTCGTTATCATCCGGAAGTGTTTTCACCTGTTCCTGCTCCCCATTCACCAAATAACCAGGCTGGGGATCGTACCGGGCTACTACCAATAAATTATCTTCTGAATCGGTAGCCAGAGCAAAAGGCTGGAAAGGAAAATCAGCAAGCAGCGAAACCGTATTTGTTTCTGCCGACCATTTGTAGATTCGTCTCTTTTTGGTTTCACAAAAATAAATATTTCCTTCGCTGTCTGAGGTTATTCCCAGAGCAAAATCAAATCCTGAGGCCAGGCGATTTACTTCTCCAATCCGGAAATCTGAATCCAGATTAGGTTCTTCATTCCCTGTTATGGTTAACTTTGCAAAGTGCCACGGATAGGCGGCAAGTTCCTTGTTTACATCCCATACCGGAAACTCATTCACCCATAATTTCTGTGTGTAATTACGAAGGTTTCTGATCTCAATATCCCGGGAATTCCAGAGGCGCATGCCAAACCGTTTTGGAGTTTCAACCCGAATGGTTCGATACAACCACAGATTTCCAAAAAACAGATCGTGTGAGTTTGATATCTCAATTGAAATCGCATCAATGCCTTCTTTGTACTCTTCCTCAAATTGAAAAGCGTACATCTTCCAGTTTGAGACATGATCAAAACGAGCCTCGTTGCGGAGGTGATGCTCCAGAGACATCGCAAATATTCGTCCGGGAGTAGAAGTATTACTCACAAGCATTCCGCTTGCAGCGTAGCTGTTGGCGGTCCAGATATCTTTGAAAGTTCCGCCACCGTTATTGGTAATCCATAAACTCCAGAACTGATTGTCCCAGGCTTCATCCATCCCTTCTTCATAAACTGGACTTCCGGGAGCACTGATCCGCCGCTCAGACCTCCGATAACTTTCTGATGATGATGAGGGAGGAACCATAGTACCATGACCTCCCACAAATTTCACATCATTAACCAGTGAATTTTCGTTAGCCATCCATTTTAATCCAACAGCCCGATAATTATATCCACCTGTTGAAATGCCTATACCGTTCAACATATCATCACCACCTTCGTACGATTCTAACATAGGAACAGGAGCTCCGAATCCGCTAAATGCAGGTTCACTTTCTTTTATAATGAACTGAGTTGCCCACGGATGTAAACCTATCAATTTAGTTCCGGGAGCCATCTTTATGGTTTCGGTAATATGATACCAGCCTTGTGGAACATAAATGACTTTGTGCTTTTCAATGGCTTTTTTAAAAGCTTCAGTATCATCCGTTTTACCATCTCCGACCGCACCCAAATCTTTTATATTTACCCAGTTTTCCATAGGAGGGAGGGGCGGTATAGTTCGCTGAAGTTTAGTGGGGACTCTGTCCGAGGATACGATATCGGTTATCGTTTCAAATTCTGAATCTGAATTTAAATCGTCCATTACAAGACCATGGGTAAATTCTCTTACCGTGTAAGTATTATTTTCCCCTTTTATTTCCTCACCCGTATTTCTGAAGCGTGCAAATGTGGGGACATTTCGGGCATGTATATTCACCACATTAATCTGATTCGTGCTGTTATACTTCCCATTGATGAGTAATGCGGCATCACTCACATTTTCAAACAGGCTGTTTTCAATAAACAAACGGTCCGTTGAGCCTTCGCGCATCTCCAGACCTATGGGGACATTCTTTACATGCATATTCACTATTGTGAGGCCGGCATTATTTGTCTGAATAGCTGCCTTGCGCTGACCTTCAAAATAGGTATCCACCATCATCATGGGCCAGCTCGGGGAAGTTGCTCCGGATATGATTCC
This sequence comes from Balneola sp., assembly GCA_002694685.1. Taxonomy (NCBI): domain Bacteria; kingdom Pseudomonadati; phylum Balneolota; class Balneolia; order Balneolales; family Balneolaceae; genus Balneola; species Balneola sp. The sequence continues at coordinate 687,647 of NZMW01000001.1, read as the reverse complement.
ATACTCTCCACCCAATAAACGAACGTTTTCCATTTCATTTCCCACGTCAGAAATGCCCGCTTTACCTGATCCTATATTTATTATGGAATGACTTACAAATCCATGCTGGGCATAATGTGTTCGCAAGGCAACGGCGTTTGGGTTTCCTTCACCAATCCTGAGATTGATATTTGAAATGGCACTGTAAAAAGTACCCGGACTTGCATCGCTGGGTTTATTTTCGCTGGTAACCATATTGCTGGTGAACCAGATCATATACTTTTCTTCCGTGCTGTTCTCAGCCTGATATCCCGGGGCATTTTTCCCCAAAATGATTTCCGGACGGTTTTTTCCGTACCCGATAAGGCGCACTGCTTTAGGCACATAAATAGTTTTACTAATCAGGTAAGTACCTTCCGGTATAAACAGTATTCCGTAATTTTTCTCCTCCTTCACCTTATTAATGGCTTTTTGAAGTGCATCTGAGATATCCATTATTCCGTCTGCTTTAATACCGTAGTTTTGAGGAGTAAAATAATAGGCTTCGGAGTCAACTGGCCTTTGGGTATAAACCGACTCGGTGGTTGCAAGGTTATTGTTAAGAAGGGATACAAATCCGGCAATAATCAGATATATAGTTGGCAGCATTATAGAGTAGCTTGATGGGTTACTGTTTGGTGGAGGGTAAAGCCCCTGCTTTTAAACGGCGCGGGGATTATGATTTGGTTGAAGTAGCGAAATTAATTGCTTGCAAACAAGTTTCCATCGCACCCCGTCCGCGTCCGATTTAAAACGCATTGTTAGTGGGCTATTTGTATTTCTTTTCTAGATAATTCAATAAGAATTGTTGTAGCTCTCCATTTTTATCGTCACCGGCAAATATCTTCCCATCCGGTGTATTTACAACATTCAGATTATCTGTTAATAATCTCATTTGATTATTCTCAATATAGACCAATCTTGAAGAAACCAACTTATCTATGATTTCTTCTTTTATTAAATCATGACTTTGAATGTAATCTAAAAACTCCTCGTCATTTTCAATATCAATTGAACCTTGGCTACCCAATATTAACAGTATAACTTGTAAATTTGGGTTTATTTCAACTGGTTTCCATGGTGTAGAAGTGAGAGGTATCTCTAACTGATTTTTTGATAATTCGTGATAATAAATATCCCACCCGTGGAGATGTCCTTTTATTTTTTTATTAGTGCAAGCTAAAAATGGATGAGTTTGTTCAATACTGAAATCATCTCCAAAAATTTTAGAACTGATCCCAAATTTATATGATAATTTAGTCCAAATAATTTCAAGGAGGTTTTTAATAGGGTCACCAGTCGAAGAAGTTAGAACCTCCCAAAAAAATTTATTATCGCTAAATGGAATTCCAAAAGGCATTCCATTATTCTTAACAATACTTATGTTATTACAAATAATTAAATTAGGAAATGTTGCCGGGCTAAAACCAGATAAATAATTACCTTCATTAACTTGTTCATTTAGAAGGTTTTCAACCTTATTGATAAACCCATTTCTCAATTCATACTCATTCTTATAACCGAAATACCCAAATACTATTCTAGCCGGCAAGACAGCCTCTAACAATAATGTTGAATACGAAAGCTGTTCCTTAGCTGAATAATTATGAAGGTCCTCATAGTTGGGTGGTGGTTTAGAATTCAATAGCCTGAATGCATCGTAGAACATTTCTTTTTCGCCATCACTTAGTAATCTATCTTGTCTAAGTCTAAAAACGGAATGGAGGTTGTGGTGAGAATCAACAATGTCGTTAGCGTATAATTTTTTCTTTACTTGAATTACTGCTATGACTTGGGAGATGTGATACTTGTATTGGTTGGTAAAATTTATATGTTTTCCGTCTCCTGAAACCAACATACAGTCGATTTCATCACTTATGTTATTTTTTTCATTGTATATAAAGCTTTGACGAACAACCTTAAGATTTAAACCTTTAAAAACAGCTTGTTCTAAAAGTTCACTTGTTAATCCTTCAAAGATATTCCCAATTGTGGGTCGATGAGTAATGTCCGAATCATCCCTATTGATTTTTTCAAGTGAAACTTCTTTGAATTCATTTAGCAATTGAGCGATAGTTTCAATCATGCTACAAAATTTTAATAGAATAATGTTTGGTAATAAAATGCATTAGTTAAATAATGCCATACTTTTTGCATTGTCCTAAGACTTCGCTGTAAGACTTTGTCTTATCATCAGATACTGGAACTTTTTCTAGGTTTTCTTTTTGATTGATAAGCTGATTAATTGTTCTTTTTCTTCCGAAAATAAACCGTTCACAATTTTGTAGTTGTTGAAAGTTTGATGAAAGAGCCTCCATTTTTGCAAGAGTCCCCTTTTTAGTGTCTCTCGCTATATAGTTAACTCTACTAATATCTGATAGAGGCATTATATAAAGCAGAAAATCTTTATCAAGGGGAAGCATTAATACATTCTCGGGGTCAAAAGGGACAACAAATTCTTTGTGAGAACTTGATATTATTACGGGGTTATCACTTGTTAAGAAACTAGAATCTTGATCTGATAATTGAGTTACGAACAACCCTGATTTTTTTCTTACTTCATATAAACGATAAGCAACCTTTAATTGTGTAAGGACTTGTGACTCTCGGTTTCTTTGGAAATGTTCTTTTGTCAAGTCAGAAGCATTTTTCTCATGTATTGTTAAGTTTCTACCAAGAAAATTAAAACTATCTTTCCCTTCACTTTGACAAAGTTGTATTGCGTCTTCAAAAACCCTTTCAAGAAAGCTATTGAAAACACTAATCCATTTATAATTTCGATAGAGTAAAGTAATAACTGTCTTAATGATTAAGTCATTTTCATCATCTGTAATTTCCTTTTTGGTAGGATCGGTCAAAATGTTATAGACTTCGTCGTATTTTGCTTCTAATTCATAAGAGTAAAAGTTTTCGATGGCTTGTCTTTCTTCTTCAGTTTCACCAGTAAGCGTATATAAGTCATTTACTACACAAACCTGATTTACACTTGGAAAAATAATTTTGGAGGGATCCTCTTTGTTTAAAGCATTAATTTTATAATTCTTTTTACGCTTAATACCGAAATGCTTTAAGTAAACACGAGGCACAAAATGCTGCCTTACAGTTTCATTATTAGACATCTAAAAGTGATTTGTATATAAGCCCACTAACATAATATTATCCGAACAAGGGGTTTTTTAGGGCGCGGTGGATAAGATCCGGTGATCACTCTTCAAACTCATTATTCGGTGTTTCTTGGATGTTATCCGTCTGCTTAGTCGTATAAAGTCGCCGGATAAAATCATTCTTTTGTAAGGAATTACTCCTTAACGTTTTGCCAAGATAGAACCTTCACTAATAAAAACAAGAGCTAATCGGAGATTCCTGAATGGGTGAGCGTAACAGATATGGGATTGGAAGAAAAGTAGAGTTTGGTTATTGAAACCTCTTAACCAGTTCCCAGCGCTTGACCTTGCCGGTGTTAGTTTTTGGGAAGTCTTTCACGATCTTCAGCTCTCGGGGGATTTTAAAATCAGTGAGGGAGTCTTTGAGCTGATTCCGGATTTCAAGCAGGTCAGGAGTTTTGCCATTTTTGAGGGTGACTACCGCGGTTACTTTTTGGCCCCATTCTTCATCAGGCAAGCCAATAACCACAGCTTCTTCTATAGTGGAGAGCTTAGCCATGGCCTCCTCAACTTCGGTTGGGTTCACATTCTCACCACCGGTAATAATTAAATCTGACCTTCGGGATTCTATGAATAAATGCCCAAAGCCATTTATATGGCCAAAGTCACCGGTGTTAAACCAGCCGTCCTCATCAAAACGGCCTTCGTTTTCATCGCTGTCGTAATAGCCGTCAAAAATCTGAGGTCCGTGGAGCCAAAGTGCGCCCGACTGATTTTTACCCAGAACCTTTCCCTCATCATCCCGAATTTGCATTTTGTTAGGAGGGAAGGGCTTACCCACACTTTTCAGCGGCGTGTACATTCCGGAAGGAGCAAGGAGGGGATTAGCGATAATTTGGGCACAGGTTTCCGTCATGCCATAACTGGAAACAATGGGGATACCACGTTCAGCTGACTTCTTGAGAAGCGTTTCTGAGATAGGTCCGCCCCCCAGTAAAATTGATTTGAACTCGCGGTGCGTTTTAAAAAGCGGATCGTCTAAAAGTCGCTTGAGCATAGTGGGGACTAAAGAAGCTGCCTGAAATCGTTTATTCTCGCCCAGGAATTCTTTTACCATTTCCTCATGGAAATTTCCAAGCCTGTAAATAGCGGTGTCATAAATAACGGACCGTATGATAATCGAAATTCCGCCAATGTGATTAAGCGGGAGGCAAAGCAGCCAGAAGTGGTTGGGGTCGGGCTTAAAGTTCTGAGCTGAAGCTTTTGCTGCTGCCTTAATTTGGCGGCGTTTCAGAGGCACGATCTTAGGCTTGCTGGTGGTGCCTGAAGTAAAGAAGTATCCAAAAATTTGGGAATCGTCGATGGACTCAGGTTCAGGCAGATCAACGTTTCGCATGTCATAAGTAAAAGCATTCAGGAAAAAATTCTCATCCATCTTTATGACGTGGTCATCACCCAAACGCTGTCGGTTGGCAGTATCACAAAAAACCAGAACAGGTTTTAAAGCATCCAGATGATGTTGGAGCTCCTCATTCTTAATCTTGGGGTTGATGGGAATAAAGGGGATGCCAAGCCTCCAGCAGGCTGCGATTCCAAATATGAGCATATCGCTGGATTCCGAAATAAAGGCAACGGGCCATTTAATGGAATCGGCTTTTTTCTCAACAAGATCTTTAAAAAAAGCAGTAAAACGTTCTAAATCACTGTAGGTGTACATTCCATGCTGAGACGAAAGAAACACCTGGGGTGCTTCCTTTTTCCGAAACTCAAACATATGCAATCGCGATTTAAACATAGCTTAAAATACCTTCTTTAGTCCTTCCAAATCCAACTTAATTCCCAAACCGTTTTTTTTAGGGAATGATATAACTGGCTGATTGAGCCACTTTGCAGGGCTCACATCATGCCTGAACAAATTTCCGGTAGCTAAACCCTGAGCCCGAAACTTCCTTCCCAAGCCTGCAGCAAATGTGGCAATTACAGCTCTGCCAACAGCACTTTCTAACGAGGTAGTAAATATAGACTCAATATTATGAGTAACTGATGTCCGATTTGTTACGAATATATTATCAAATGTTCCCAATAGCATTGGTTTCAGTACGAAGAGGTCTGCTGCTTTTTTCTCTGATAGTTCCGTTGCCTGCTCTTTGTTCCTTATTGATTCATCTGCGGCAATAGGAATTTCACTGTTCTCTTTTACCATTGCTAATTCAGCTATTCTATCCTCAGCAACAGGTTGTTCGCAATACTCTATATCAAGTGCTTGTAAAGTTTTTAAATGCTTTATCGCTTCCTCTTGATTCCATGCCTGATTTGCATCGATCCGTATTTTTATGTCCGGAAATTGATTTCGTAGATCTTGCAAAAGGTTTAGTTCAGTTTCAAAATCATCGCCAACTTTAACTTTAAGGGTTTCAAATCCTTGCTCGATTAAAGACTTTGCTTTAGTTAGAGTTTTAGCCGTTTCGTTCAATGGAAGTGTAGCGTTTGCCGTAACACTTTCGGGGAAATCTTTGAACAAGTGATCTCCAAGAGAAATGCCTTTTTTCTTTGCCTCTAAATCGTGCAAAAGGGTGTCGAGCCCAAAACCCAGAGAAGGGAAGTGGTGAATCTGATCTAACATCTTGAGGGTTTCTGCTCCATTTCCATTGGCAATGGTTTCCTGCAGATGATTGCCGTTCATCTTCAAAACCTCAGTTACTTGTGCTAGCGTTTCGTTAGAAAAGCCAGGGAGAGGAGCTACTTCACCATAGGCTTCAACCTCTCCGTCATTGAATACAAGAATCAGCCCTTCCCGGTAAGCGAATTCCTTGCCGGCTGACCGGAAAGGTTGTTTGAAAGGAAGCCGATATTTGTAATAACTAAGCATTCATTCCATTCATTAAAATTCCTATGGAAAAGAGAATCCCGAAAATGACCATGTACTTGGCGGTTCGCTCCAGCATAGGGTTAAGATTCTTCTTGTCTTGCTCAGTCCAGATTTTATACACGTAATAACTTGCTATCGGCAGGGATAAATACGGAAGCATAATCCAGATATTATATCCCAACTGAACATAAAAGTGGGGAGGTATTGCAAAAGCTAAAACCACCATCAGGAGATATTCAAACTTGAGGGTGATTTCACCAAACAGAACGCCCAAAGTACGTTTGCCTGATTTCCTGTCCTGATCTACATCACGAAGATTATTCACCACTAAAATATTTACACAAAGTCCTCCAATCGCCAGGGAAGCCCAAAAAGAAGCTTCCGACCATTCGAGTGCATTAACGTAATAGGTGGTCATAACAGCTACAATCCCGAAAAATAGAAATACAAAAACATCACCCAAACCATTGTATCCAAGCGGGAAAGGACCTCCTGTATATAGAACTCCAAATATGAGTGATAAAACACCGATTGCTAATACAATCCAACCTGCGGCCCAAACCAGATATAGCCCAAAGATAAAAGCGAGTCCCATGGTGAGGATGGTGGCACTTTTCATTTGTTCGGGGGAAATAAGTCCGGCAGCGGTGGCTCGCCTGAAGCCTATACGTTCGTCGGTGTCAGAACCTTTTACAAAATCGAAGTAGTCATTCGCAAAATTAGTCCCAATCTGAATGAGCATAGCGCAAATTAAAGCAACGGAAGTGTTGGTCCAGTTAAGCAGTTCATTCTGATAAGCCAACGAAGCACCAACAAGTACAGGAACTACCGCAGCGGCTAATGTTTGGGGGCGAGCAGCTTCGACCCAAAGTGCAGATTTTGATTCTTTCACAGAGAATTTGTTAGTGATTTGGTGTGGATAACTTTGTTTGTAAAGATACGATTTTTAAGGGCGGCTTAAAAAGTGAAGTCAATGCATAAAGATTAAAAAATAAGTTAAGTGAGTACATCATTGGAAGCGGTTGCAGGTAAATAAATTAAGGTTAAGTGATAAAAATTCTATTTTATTTAATAGTTAATAAAAATTTGTCTAAATAAGTTGAGCTTTTTCTTAAAAGTACTTTATATTTGAGCTGTTTAACTTCAAACCACCAAACAACCTAAGATCGTATGGCGTATTCTAAACTCGAGTATATATGGCTTGATGGCTATGAACCAACTCAGCTTCTCAGAAGCAAAACAAAAGTCGTTCATGATTTCAGCGGTAAGCTGGAAGATTGTCCAATGTGGAACTTTGATGGAAGTTCTACCGAGCAGGCTACCGGCGGCTCATCTGACTGCTTGCTAAAACCTGTTGCTATTTTTCCTGATCCTGATCGTGAGCATAGCTTTCTGGTAATGACTGAAGTACTGAATGCTGACGGAACTCCACACGAGAGTAACGGCCGTGCCACCATTGATGATGACAGCGATGATTTCTGGTTCGGTTTTGAACAAGAGTATTTTTTAAATGACCCGGAAACAGGATTGCCATTGGGTTTTCCTGAAGGCGGATATCCTTCTCCACAGGGACCATACTACTGTGGCGTAGGTGGCTCACGAGCATTTGGACGAGATATTATTGAAGAGCATTTAGATCTTTGCCTCGAAGCAGGTCTTAATGTGGAAGGTATTAATGCTGAAGTAGCTGCCGGACAGTGGGAATTTCAAATTTTTGCCAAAGGTGCTCATAGTGCAGGCGACCAGATTTGGGTAGCAAGGTACCTTATTGAGCGAACAGCTGAAAAATATGGCATTATTGTTGACTGGCATCCTAAGCCACTTGGCGATACTGACTGGAACGGTTCTGGCATGCACGCTAACTTCTCAAATGGAAAAATGAGAGAAGAAGGCGGTGAGAAATACATGAAAGAAGTATGTGAAGCTTTCGGAAATTTCATCTCTGAGCACATTGAAGTTTATGGCGCTGATAACGATCAGCGATTGACCGGTAAGCATGAGACACAGTCTATTGACAAATTCAGCTACGGGGTTTCTGACCGCGGAGCTTCTATCCGAATTCCGGTAACAACTGTAGAAGATGGCTGGATTGGACGACTCGAAGATCGCCGTCCTGCTTCTAACGCAGATCCTTATAAAGTAGGAGCCCGAATTATTAAGACTGTGAACACAGCTTCATAACGAGAAATACAACCTATAATGGTTTTAAACCCTGTTTTCGAAAGGAAACAGGGTTTTTTTCTAATTGTTAATTTCCCCTTTTTCAAGCATATTATTCTCGGCCGTGAAAATATGTCGGTCATCAGAATAAAAAAATAGAGAGGGGTATATGTTTAAAAAAAGTACACTTTTTACTGTAGCTGGTATTTTTCTTCTTACCTTTTTTATCAGCGTAGCAGCGATAGCACAAAGCACACATCCGATAAAAGAAAAGCAAAAGAAGTCGGGATTAATCCATGAGAAATTAATCGATAAAAGATTTGCCGTTCCTTCATATATGAAATCAAAAGCTGATAATGACATCGGTGGATGGCTTGAGCAATATTATGATGGTGAAGAATGGATAGATCAATATCGTGCTGAATATGAATACAGTTCAGATCGTTTAGAAATCACACAGCACATATCTTATTTCGATGGTGAGGAGTGGGTTGAGGACGAAAGTACTACCATGACTTTTAATGCCGAAGGGTATCCGTTGAGTATTTCCTATTCACTTTTTGGGTCTTCCGTAACTCAGACTTTTCATTATTCTCCCGAAGGCAGGCTGGATTCAGCAAAGTATTCAGAAAATGAAGATGATGAGTTGATCTACCAAGAGAAAATTGAGCTGAATTACATAACACAGGATTCTATAGAAATCACAAATACCTTTGAAGAAGAAGGTGAAATCATCAGTGAAGTCGGGGGTTATTTCCTGAACAAAGACGGCAATTTTGTTGAACTATACTATGGAGAAGTATATGATGACCGGTACACTTATTCGGATGCTACCTTTGATGAATTTCTAAAATTAGCTTTTGATGAGTTCTTTTTCATAGACACTTATAACGATGAGTTTTACCACGAAACAAAGACCTGGATTCCTTACTTAAGAACCACCGGTACAAAAGAAAATGGGATGGTTACTGAGTTTTTGGAAGAATACTACAATGAAGATTTAGAAGATTGGGAGATTGAATATAATTCACTGATAACATATGATGAGGAAGACCGCGTAGACGCCGTTACCGAAGAATCCTACTTTGACGGGGAGTGGTTCATCGATTATCGAACAACCTATTCCTATGGAGCGGTGACCTCAGTGAAACCAAATGAGTTAGTGAGTGATTTTAATTTATCACAAAACTATCCCAATCCATTTAACCCAAGTACAAATATAAGCTACTCAATACCCTCAGCATCAAAGGTTGTGCTTGAGGTATATAATGTACTGGGCAGGAGGGTTGCAACGCTTGTTGAAGGTAATCTCAATGCAGGAACTCATACTACGAATTTCGATGCATCAAGCCTGCCAAGTGGTATTTATTACTACAAACTCCAAAGCGGAGATTTTGTGGAAGTAAGATCTATGACGTTGATTAAGTAGTATCAAATTTTAAGTATCACATTGAAAGCCTTGTCTCCTTAACGAGTCAGGGCTTTTATTTTGAAGTGACTTCTAAAGGCTTTTAGCTAACTTTGACCAGCCAACAAAAAACGGAATTGATTAAAGAATGAAAGAAATTAGCTGGAGTGATTTCGAGAAGGTTGAACTTAGAACCGGGACTATCATTGGGGTGAAGGAATTTCCTGAGGCTCATACTCCGGCTTATAAGTTAGAGATCGACTTTGGTAATGAGATAGGTGTTCGAAGTTCTTCAGCACAAATAACAGATTTATATAAACCGGATGACCTGAAAGGTAAGCAGGTGGTAGCCGTCGTTAATTTCCCGGCAAAACAAATAGGTCCCTTTATGTCAGAATGCCTTATTATGGGGTTCCCTGACGAAATGGGCAACGTCGTTCTAGCCGTTCCTGATAAAAAAGTACCAAACGGAATGAAACTTTTTTAGCTTATTTTGGTTTCATAAACTGATAAGCGACAACAATTTTCATCTATTTCAACTATTAGCATTTAATGAAGAGATTACTTTTTATAACTCTTTTTTTTCTGATTAACACCACTTCATTTGCCCAAGAGATTTCTTACCCCGAGAGAGAAAACGAGATATCTGTTTTTGAACTAATTGTTGAAGGAATTGACGAGGAGAGAGGTGAAATACGAATTGCTGTTTTCGATTCTGAAGAAGCCTACGCTGATAAAGAAGAACCGCTGCATGCCATTGTGTTACCTGTTGAAGAAAATAGAATTTCCTGGAAACAGGACAGTCTGCCTTATGGGAAATATGCGATAGCCGTCTATCACGATAAGAATGTGAACGGAGAATTGGATTCTAACTTACTGGGTATCCCAAAAGAGGCTTATGGCTTCTCTAATAATGCCCGTGGACGTTTTGGTCCGGCTTCCTGGAAAGACGCCCATTTCGAGATTACTTCCCAACAATACAGTATGACTATCACCATTAAATAAGTACTTTCGCTCGTCCCCGTTTGGCACATTTATATCTATAGTGATTTGAAACTATGCTCTACTGACAGCGTAATTCAGTTGACAAACTCAACCGATTATGTTTATGCAGCAGATTTTTAAATCCATCGCCATTGCCCTTCAAAATATTCGAGCCAATCCACTGCATACTTTTCTTTCAACACTCGGTATCATTATTGGTGTAGCCTCATTGGTCGCTATTCTTGCATTAGGAGATGGATTGGAGCAAACAGGAAGGGAGCAAATTGAAACTACGACTTCTATACAGATGATGTCGGTGACTCCGAAAAGCATTGATGTTGTAAACGGTGTAAGGGTGCCCAGAGATACCGTGTATGAGTTTGATATTGATGCAGCCAGACAAGTTGAAATTTTAGTTGAGCCATGGGGATTTGTTGAACTTTTAGACCAAAGCTCACGAATGGCTTCTTATAAGGATTCAGCCTTAGCCATCTATATTCAGGCCACACTCGAAAACGTGCCAGACTTCTCTGAGGCTGAAATTATTGGAAACTATTTCTCTGAATTTGATGTAGCTGAAGCATCCCAAAAAACAGTGTTAACCTTACCTCTTGCAGAAAGTTGGACAGATGATGCCAAATCTATGATTGGAGAGGTTATCAGCTTTGAGGGTAAATTATTTGAGGTAATTGGGATCTATAATGACGAATCCAGAGGGGCTCAGGCTATGATTCCAGTGAGTACCTATCTCAAGAATGTATCTGGAAGTCATCGCCCGAATCTGGCATTTAAAAGCCGGAATATTGAAGAATTGCCCGAAATGAGATCAGCTGTAGAAAATTGGCTGGATAAAAATTATGAAGAAGGCAGAGAGGCTTTTACCGTTTTTACTTATGAGGGAAGAGTAGAGCAGTTTCGGCAGGGTATTTTAGTTTTTAAGTTGGTGATGGGAGCGATAACAGGAATCTCTGTTTTAGTTGGAGGGATTGGGATTATGAATGTGCTGTTGATTTCAGTAACGGAACGCACTAAGGAAATCGGGATTCGAAAAGCGACCGGAGCTAGAAAAAAAGATATTGTGATGCAGTTTATATCAGAGTCGGTGACTATTCCTATTGTCGGATGTATTATAGGCTGGATTGTTGGAGTAATCGGAGTTTTTGGTTTGGTTGAACTAATAAACCATTTAACGGACCTAACATTTCAGGCAGGATTGAGCTTTGGGACTGTGTTTGTAGTTTTACTAATTGCTTTGCTTGTCGGAATTCTTTTTGGGACATATCCAGCGTGGAAAGCAGCAAATCTTACTCCTGTTGATGCTATTCGGCACGAATAATATATTATTGAACTCCAGCAACCCGTTGAAATTTTAGCATATCATACTCATTGATGACATTTATTCTACTGCTCACCAACCAAGTTTTGCTTCCACTGCTATTTGTGTTTTGGTTCTACCAAAATGAGCCTCAAAGTCGCTCCAATTTTATTCTGCAAACTCTTTTTACAGGATCACTGGTTGGCTTCGCGTGGATTATTGGACCTCAAGCCTGGACGAGCATTTATATAGGATTTAGTGTTTTGATCCTTTTTATAGCAGCTTTCATAAAAAGTCTCACTCAATTACCTCAAACATGGGAATTTAAGCTCGGCGATGGGTGGAAAAACATCGTGTTTACAGTGACTCAAATTCTTATCACTTTAGTTTTTTTACCTATCTGTGTGTGGGGATTAACTGGCTACTCAACCGAGAAGGAAGGTGTTGAGTTAGAGTTTCCTTTGCAAGATGGACTATATATTGTAGGTCACGGTGGCGACTCACCAATCATCAACTACCATAATGTAAGTAAGACACAAGCTTATGCTTTGGATGTTTCAAAGATAAATTCCGCAGGGATTAGAGCATGGGGTATTCATCCTGAAGAATTGGATAGATATGCTATTTTTGGAGAGAATCTATATAGTCCTTGTGATGGTCAAGTTTTAGATGTTACTAAAGGGAATCCTGATATGAACCCACCACAAAGAGGAGAAGGTCACCCGGCCGGAAACCATGTGGTTTTGGAATGTAATGAAGTTGAAGTTACCATGGCTCACTTCAAACAAAATAGCATTGTTGTAGACAGCGCAGAAAGGGTACAAAAGGGAGATTTATTAGGGAAAGTCGGAAATAGTGGAAATACTTCCGAACCTCATCTTCATATCCACGCGGTGAAAGACAGCGTAGGAATACCGATTCGATTTAAAAAAAGATTCCTTGTGAGAAACAGCTTGGTTTGGAACTAGAGCTAATCGGCTTTAGGTAACATCTCTAATCTCAGAATTTTTGCTAAATACCGACCGGGCAAAAGGGCAAAGGGGCAGAATTTTCAGGTTATTTTTCCGAGCAAATTCTACAGCTTCATATACTAATTTCTTGCCCAACCCTTGTCCGCGGGTTTCATCAGCCACATCGGTGTGATCAATAATGATTCGTTCAGCTCCTGCTTTGGAGTACGTCATTTCGGCTACCCGCTTACCTTCCATCTCTATGTAGAAAGTGCCTTTAGTTTCAGTGGTATCGTGTTTAATATCCATGATGTTAATTCTTATGAGGGAGATCGGTCAAATTTGTCCCAGTTGGGCTTACGTTTTTCGAGGAAGGCATTGCGACCTTCTTCAGCCTCGTCGGTCATATAAGCCAAACGAGTCGCTTCTCCGGCAAATACCTGCTGACCTACCATGCCATCGTCAATCGCGTTAAAGGCAAATTTAATCATTTTGATGGCAGTCGGGCTTTTCGCCAAAATTTCCTGGGCCCATTCATAAGCTGTTTCTTCCAACTCTTCATGCGGGACCACTCTGTTTACCATGCCCATTTCAAAAGCTTCTTGCGCTGAATAATTAGCTCCAAGGAAGAAAATTTCACGGGCACGTTTTTGCCCAACCTGCCGGGCGAGGAGGGCAGAACCAAATCCACCGTCAAAGCTGGCTACGTCGGCATCGGTTTGTTTGAAGATGGCGTGTTCTTTACTTGCGAGGGTGATATCACAAACCACATGGAGGCTATGTCCGCCACCAACCGCCCAGCCAGGAACAACTGCAATCACTACTTTCGGCATGAAACGAATAAGCCGCTGAACTTCTAGAATATTTAGTCTTGCGATTCCATCTTCCGCTTTATAGCCTGTCTTGGATCGAACATTTTGGTCCCCACCTGAGCAGAATGCCCACTTTCCATCTTTGGAAGAGGGACCTTCTCCACTAAGAAGAACCACACCAATGGTATTGTCCTCTTTAGCATCACTCAATGCTTCATAAAGCTCAAATACCGTTTTAGGACGAAAAGCATTTCGAATTTCCGGCCGGTTAAAGGCAATACGCGCCACGCCATTCGACTTTTTGTACGTGATGTCTTCGTATTCTTTTACCGTTTCCCAATTCATGGTGTAGTATTTTTTTGTATGAATGATTTGAGGTGTTCAACCAGGTTTTCAGGCTGATCCAAATGTACGCGGTGACCGGCTTCTTTCACAACCGCTAATTCTGAATTTCTGATTTCCTTTTTCATCTGCTGGTTAATGTGAAGAAACTTGGAATCTTTCTCTCCAACCAAAAGCTGAACAGGCATAGGCATTTCACCCAACCGGTTTCGAACACAAGGCATGGTTCCTGTTCCAAATCCTTGTAGACTGTTGGCCAGCCAAAAAGGATCCTGTTTTTGCTGAACTTCCTTGACCTGATTCAATAAACCTTCATCTGCAGAAGAAGTAGAAAACAAAGGCATTTCTGCCCATTCTTTTAGAAATCCTTCAAAGTTACCCATGATGGCATCAGAACGTCGGGCATCAAGTGCTTGACGGGCTTGGCGCTCAGTTTCTCCTTCAATACCAAAAGTGCCGCTTTCAAGAATCAAACCTTTAATTAAATCGGGTCGGAATAGAGCGAGTTGTAAAGACAGTCTTGCTCCCATGCTATACCCGTATAGGAATAGAGGAATTTTGAGTTGTTCTCCAATCAACTTAGCGAGATCGGCGATTTGTTCTTTGGTAGAAAAGCGGTAATGGAGTTCTGCTCCTTCAGTTTGCCCATGTCCCAATAAATCTATTGTTATGGGGTTGCAGAAAGCTACTAGTTCGGGAATAAGGTGTTCAAATTGGTTTCCGCTCCCCATGAAACCGTGCAACAAAACTAAAGAAGGCAAAGCTTTATTGTTCTGGTGAATTTCAACGTGATATGATATTCCCCGAACGCGAATGTCCATTAGTCGCTGTTCATCTTAAAGTTCCAAAGAGAGTGTCGTTCTTGCATCGATTCATCAGCACCGGTCATGCATTCCATAACGTGAACTCCATTTTTCTGTATGAGTTTCTCAAAGGTAGCAATAATTTGCTCCGGTCTTGAAACTAAAGTATGGTCGATACTGTGGGCGCGGCAAAGAGCAGCAACTTTAACTCGTTGAGGGGTTTCAAAATAGGTAGTGTATTTATCCTTGATCTGGTGCACCGGAAGCATCCTGAAAATAGTACCACCGCCGTTATTCAGCACAATAATTACCAGTGGGTGGTTAACTTCTTTCGCCATCAAAAGG
This sequence comes from Balneola sp., assembly GCA_002694685.1. Classification (NCBI taxonomy): domain Bacteria; kingdom Pseudomonadati; phylum Balneolota; class Balneolia; order Balneolales; family Balneolaceae; genus Balneola; species Balneola sp. The sequence continues at coordinate 672,537 of NZMW01000001.1, read as the reverse complement.
GCATTAGAGTCATGCAAAAAGGCAATATCACCTACAAAGAGCACTCCCGCTTTGTCTGATGAAACACTGAGACCTATTGCTGTTGATGTAATTCCATCAATCCCAGCTGCACCCCGGTTAACATATATTTCTTTGCCATCAAATTCCCCGAAAAGAGACATATCCCGAACCGGGAAAGAGTTTGAAAGCATCGTAAATGTTTTTTTGGGAATGCTGTTCATAATCTTAGAAAACACGTACCCGTCGGTAATTGGAGCAGAAGGATGTAACTGTTCTTCCCTAAAAGTTTTAAAATCTTTCTCAGTTTTCTTCCACTTTTTTAGCCAGCCCTTATCGGCACCGCCGGTGACATCAGGAATATTCAAAGGTCCTTTCAGTATAATTTGTTTCTGGGAGGAAAGGCTGCCGTCCGTCCAGTGACTTTCATTCATGAAGCTGATTTGCATTACATCATCAAGCTTATCCAAATACTGGTTGACGGCTTTACTTACGGGCTGCTGCCCAAATCTTAATATCAGATCAGCGTCAAGTTCTTCCCAGTTATCCTGATTTCTTAAAAAACCATCAAACCCTTGAATAGTATGTCGGGATGTGGGAACCATAGATCCGGGTTCGGCTAAAATAGGAGCTTCTAGAATCCGGGCAAGGGGAGTAATAAATTCGAGCTGATCAGAAGTCGAAACAGGGCCGACAACAATTAATGGCTTTTCAGCTGAAATAATATCCGACCAGAAAGTTTCCCCGAGCTTCATTTTCCCGTTTTCGATCGAGTATTTGGGAGAAGGCCTCCTGGATTGTTTTTCGTTCTCAAACTCTACTTGCTTCAGATAGTCCTGGTCAGGCTCAAATGGCTTCGAGAAAGCGAAATTTAGATGTGAAACTCCTGCTTTCTCAATCGATATTTGAACGGCCTGAGATGCCGCTAGTTTTAGCCGCTTTTGGCTTCTTTCATGAGTGTCAGGTTCTCCAACTTCGTGAAAAAACACCGGGTAATTACCAAAAATCTTAAACTGATCAATAGTCTGTGAAGCGTTAACTCCACGATAGTAAGGAGGTCGGTCAGCACTTAATATAATGAGAGGTACTCCAGATTGTGATGCTTCAATTACAGCGGGAAAATAATTTGATAATGCTGTTCCTGAAGTACAAACCAGCACCGCTGGGTTTCCGGAAGCTTTGGCAATACCTATAGCCATAAAAGCAGCTGAGCGTTCGTCAATGGCAATATGCTTCTTGAAACCCGAGTGGGCAGAAAAAGCCAAGGTTAAAGCGGTTGAGCGGGAGCCCGGTGAGATTACTACATGTTTGATGCCTTCTTCAAATAGAGCCCGTACAAAAACCGTACTCCAGTTAAATGCAGCATTCTGTGGTTCATTTTCTTGCATGTTCCAACGCGGTTAACATCGGGATGAATTTTAAATTTGTTTCATCCCATTCTTTTTGAGGGTTTGAGTCCTCAACAATACCACATCCTGCGAAAAATCTCACCTCATTAGATTTAATTAATCCACTTCGTATAGCTACCACAAATTCCCCTTCACCGTTGGCATTAATCCAGCCAATTGGAGCTGCGTACCAGCCCCGGTCAAAGTGTTCGAGCTTACTGATGTATGGCATGGCTGCTTCCCGCGGATACCCGCCCACAGCAGGAGTAGGGTGAAGTTTTGATAGTACTTCGGTCCTGGAAACACCCTTTTTAATACGCGCATGTACAGGAGTATAGAGATGCTGAACATTAGATAGTTTCTTTACTCCAGGTGAAAGCGGATGATCAACTACATCAGAATAGCGTTCTAAGTTTTCTTCGATAGCGTCTAAAACAAAAGCGTGTTCACTCAAGTCTTTTTGGCTATGCAAAAGCTCATGTTCAAGCACCGCATCTTCAGAAGCTGTTTTTCCTCGTGAAATACTGCCTGCTAATCCCTCCGTCAAAACTTCACGGTCATGGAAAGAAGCGAGACGTTCGGGCGTGCTTCCAATAAAGCTAGAAGATCCATCCTGACTAATTAAAAAAGAATAACAGTCAGGATACTGGTTGCGAAGGTGGTTAAGAAGTCGGGTATCTGAAACCGGTTCCTGAAGCTGAACATTGAGCTCTCGGGCTAATACAATTTTTTTAAACTCTTCTGCCTTAATGAGATCGGTAGCTGTTTCTACTGAATGTACCCAGTTCGTGTATGCTTCAGAATCAACTCCGGGTGATTTCACTTTAGTATTGAGGGGTTTCTTTTCATCGACTTTATAGGAACCGGCATCACATATTCTGTCAAGATTATCGAGGGTAGTTACGTAAGAACGATAAATTTCTTCGTGTGTGGCAGATGGATCGATTTCTTTAGTGAGTGTCAATATTGTAAACTTTCCATCTTTAACTAACACCCATTCCGGTAAATTGAATGAGCCGGCTCCAAATTCACGCCACTCTTTGCCCACGTTGTGGTCAAAGAAGGAAAATCCACCCAAAAGATGGACAGAAGCCAAATGATGTTTGAGGTTAGAAATATGGTAAACTTGACGTAGCAGCTCTTTTCCATTGCTTGAAGCATTTCTGAAACGATCTGATCCGGTAGTTTGAATTCGTTTAATCGAGCCTGCCGCTGCTATTGCGAACTGATCTACAGGCTTTTCCCAGTAATATTGGAATGTGTCGTTTTTACCATATTGCTCTAAAACGGCAAGAGCATCAACAGTGGGTATTTGAATAGAGAAGGAGAGATACTTGTATTGTTCCGGATGCGTAGAGATATGATTAATGGCCTCAGAAAGGTCTAATTTAGACACTTGTTGCCTGAAGCACTCTTTGACATCATTTAAACCGGGATTCTTAAAGCACATGTAACTGCTGTGGTTTTGTTTTCAATATAAATTGAAAGTACGGAATTTTACAGCAATGTTAAACTAATTATCGTTCCTAATTTCTTATCTAGTAAATAAGAACAAAATAGAAGGGGGGAATGAAATTTAATTACTCAGCGTCGTCATCATCGCCAGTAGCATACGGATTGTAAATACCGTGTTCGGTAGGGTCGTACTCAGCAAGATGGAAGAAGTGGTTCCATGCAGCTTCGCTTTTGCCGTCTTTATCTACCCAGGTAGGATGGCTTTGTTTTATAAGACCGACAACTCGTTTGGCATAAGAAACACGTTCTTTAGTGTCTTCTATTCGTGGAAGAGCTGCAATCATTAAGTCGAGATTGTAGCCACAGTCAAAATCTTTAGGCTTCTGCTGGTCTATAAACATGAATTGATATAAGATTAGTTATTCTTACCAAAGGTAAATGTTAATCTAGTTACTTTAAAATGAAATATTCCAAAACTTAGGGATATTCCCAAGCCTCTGGGTGAATTATTTCTTAGTTTTGAGACTTAGTTTACAAATCATCAATACAATTAATTTCATGTATCATAATTCCATTCTGGAAGCGGTTGGGAATACACCGCTCATCAAGCTGAATCACGTTAATGGCAACTCAGAGGGTACACTTCTTGCTAAAGTAGAATATTTCAATCCCGGTCATAGTATCAAAGACCGCATTGCTATTAAAATGATTGATGATGCCGAAGAGAAAGGACTTTTAAAGCCCGGCGGAACTATAATTGAAGGAACATCCGGAAATACAGGGATGGGACTGGCACTGGTTGCAGTAACACGTGGGTACAAGTGTATTTTCACAACAACTGATAAGCAGAGTAAATCGAAAGTGGATTTACTAAAAGCTTTAGGTGCTGAAGTTATAGTATGCCCAACCAATGTTGAAGCTGATCACCCTGACAGTTATTACTCTGTTGCCAAAAGGTTGAGTAATGAAATAGAGAATTCCTACTATCCGAATCAGTACGATAACAAGAGTAACCTGGTGGCTCATTATGAAACAACGGGACCTGAAATTTGGGAACAAACGGAAGGGAAAGTCACACATTATGTAGCCGGAATGGGAACCGGAGGTACTATATCTGGAGTAGGTAAATATCTGAAAGAAAAGAATCCTGATATTAAAGTCATTGGCATAGATAGCTTCGGTTCGGTTTACAAAAAGTACTTTGAGACGGGTGAATTCGACAAGAATGAAATTAAGCCTTATATGACCGAAGGTATTGGAGAAGACATTATTCCGGGTACCATTGATTTTGACTATGTGGATGACGTCATCCAGGTGAATGATAAAGATTCTGCTTTAGTGACCCGCCGGCTTGCTCAAGAGGAAGGATTATTGATCGGTTGGTCTTGCGGCGCGGCAACCAAAGGTGCTTTAGATTACATAAAGGAGAATCCTTTAGGAAAGGATGACATAATGGTTATTATAATGCCAGACAGTGGAACCCGCTATATTCAAAAGGTTTATAATGATGAATGGATGAAAGAACAGGGTTTTCTGGATTAAGAATAGTACACACTACAAACTAAAATCAGCTTTAAGTTTAGACCAAAAATAGTATGGCTAAGAAAGATCAAACGATGAATCCGGGACAAATGGAAATCGAACTCAAGGAAGAAGAGGCTACTGGAACCTATTCCAACTTAGTTATGATCACTCATTCACCCTCTGAGTTTATATTGGATTTTATAGCAGTAATGCCCGGCGTTCCCAAAGCAAAAGTAGTTAAGAGAATGATTTTAACGCCCGATCATGCTAAGCGATTAGCTAATGCGCTAAATGATAATGTTGCCCGATACGAAAAAGAACACGGCGCCATCAGCTCAAATGATAAGGTTGATATGCACATGTACCGGGGCCCCCAGCCTGAAGCCTAAGAATTTTGAACAAGGAGCAAGGAACATTAAACCTTGAATGCAGAACGCTGAGAGTTCACTATTATCTGCAACTTCAAAACTTCGCGATTCCGAAACTCTGCAAATTCATAACTCGCTCCTGATAGGCTCTGAAATATAACAGCTTGCTCCGGACGCTCTTCGTCGGAGCGTTTTTTATTGTGGTTACTTCTTCGCTTCAAATAATAATCCCAATCCTACCAAAAAGAAGAAAATGTGGGGTAGGGTAGCGGCTAATTCAGGGGAGAGTGCTCCATAATGACCAAAGGGTTCTATTATTTTCATGAAGGCAAGATATAAGAAACTTATGGTTAGGCCAGCAGCAAGGTAGATGCCTTTACCGCCTCTGCGCCGCACACTTGCGAAAGCAAAGCCAACAATAATTACTACAATTATGGAGAAGGGATAAGCAAGCCTCCCATAAAATTGTACCTGCGGGATTTCAATTCCGCCGGCTCCGCTTCTCTCAATGGAAGCAATATAATCTACGGCTTCTTCATAGGTCAGCTGGTAGATGTCAGAGGAAGATCTGGCAAGGTCTCTGGGAAAAACATTAATTATGGTATCCTTTTCAACATAGTTTTTCTCAACATAGCCGATATCAGAAAAAATCCGCTCTTTCACGTTTTCAAGTCTCCAGCTTTGGGTTGAGTCAACCCATTCCATGCGGTTGGCATTCGTAGTTTTAACAATATTCTGGCCTTCAAATTGGACCATTCTTAACACGTAAGCGATCTGTTGATCTTTATCAAAATAATTGACTTCAAATTTCGTGTCAGCCGCAGGTTGCCGGTATATATTGCTTCTATCAATGCGTTCATTTTTACTTTGCAGGTACTCCTCTTCAAAAGCAATTCGGCCTGTATTGGCCTTTGGTATTACATATGCATCTAACAAACTTATACCAGTGGCACAAAGGGTAGCAAAAACAAGGTATGGAACTATTAATCTGTACAAACTTACGCCTGCAGCTTTAAGAGCCGTTATTTCCAGCCGATCAGACAGCTGTCCCGTCAAAAATAAACAGGCCACAAAGGCAGCGACGGGAAGAACGAGACGGGTCATTTCGGGAATATAGTTCAGGTAATAGTTTCTGAAAATCTCTCCCATCTGGGCACCTTGATCAGTAAAATCATCACTGTTTTCTGAGAAATCGATCATGATGAAGATGAAAATCAGCATCAACAAGACCACAGCTGTAATGGTGAGTAACCGCAAAAAGATATATCGATCGAAGTGTTTAATCACGCTTGGCAAAGAGTTTAGAAATTTGAATGCCGGTTGAAAGCTTGATAATCAAATATACACCAGCTAACGAGAGAACCACATTGAACGTCCACATCCCGATAAGTGGTGTTATAAAAAGTCGATCAGCTAGTTTTTCTCCCTGAATGAGTGACACCCAGTAAAAAGTTAGTACGACGGTACTTATGAGGGCTGCGAACCCAAAATTCCCTCTGCGCGTCATGATTCCAACAGGAGCACCAAATAGGATAAAAACCACACAAGCAAAAGGAATAGAAAGTTTTTTATGAATTTCAACGAGATAACGGGCAATGCGTTTTTCTCTCCATTCAATATTAGCGTTTACTGATTCCAGCTTGGTTCTGTATTCCTTCATTTGCCGGATAGATTCATTCACTAATGTGCGCTGTATCTCTGCTTTCTCAAAATAGTTGGTGACCATGTAGGGACTTTGAATAGACTGTATGTTACTCAAAGTATCAGGAAGCAATTTGTCATAATTAAAGAATGACTCTCGGCCCTGATATTTACTAGACGGAAACAGGAGCATGTTTTCGCTCATAAGTGATTGCTGATCGTCAATTTCATTGAACAAAGAGTCAACAACAGCCATCATAGCCCGGGAACTCATGGTGCGATCACTTCGATTTCTATCCTCCGGGTTTGACCTCATAAAAGAAAGGTTCGACAAATCGAGCGACATTATATGTTTCTTAAAGTGATTTCGCTCTATGATGTCATCAGACCGTCGTTTATTCCGAGTGAACTCCATGCTTGTGCCATTAATGAGGTGCAGTGTAAGCGCTTGCTCACCTTGGCTTACCAGTAACCCTTTATCTGCGACAATGTATGCCCGGTCTCGGGTTTTATCGGCTTTCTGAAATAATGTGATACTATAAAGGCTGTCAGTTTCACCATCTATTCGCTCCACAAGGAAGGTGTAGCCTTCAATGCCGTCGTAAAATATATTGGGTTTCAACTCAAAGCCGGGTTTCTTTAAACGGATATCAATAAAAAGGGATCGTGCTTTTTGATTCGCCTCAGGTAAAACATTATTTGAAAACCATGCTAATCCTATGAAGAGTAAAACGGAGGCAATCAGCACCGGACGAATTATTTTGAAGGGATTAATTCCTGATGCTCTCAAAGCGGTTAGTTCGTTGAGCTCCGAAAACTTTCCGTAAGCCATAAGTGTGGCTACAAGAACAGCCATGGGGGCAGCAAGTACAACCATGTAGGCTAAATTGGTTGCTATCAGTTCGGCAATAATAAGAATCGGAATGTCTTTACCAATCAGATTGTCGATATGAAGAATCAAAAACTGCATGAGCAGTAAAAACATCAGCGTAAAAAAACAGAAGAGAAAAGGGCTTAAATGCCGCTTTAACAAGTCTATTTGTAATTTATTTATGATTCTACTCAAAGTTTGCTCTTGCTTGGGTACTTTTCCATTTTGTCAGACGTAAATAATAGACATTTTCTATCTATAATTTAAAGGATGGATTGGCTTTTTAAACTTTCAAGATACTCAAATTAATAGTATTATCGTCCGCACCCATTCATCTACATACTAATTTTAAAAACCCATATTAGCCTATCGCACAACGCTACAGACAATAAGTAATAACCGAGTCAGTAAATAAAGCCGGTGCATTCTTTTTTTAAATTAGTTTATTACCTGCCATTCGCATGTTTAATGAATGGGTTACTGTTGATGGGTGTGTCTGCACAAGACACCAGCGATACCACAAAAACAGTTAGCGAGGCTGATAGTACCCTTGAAGGGGTGAAGTTCATCTACCGCCCACCTAAGGGACCGGTAAGCTTATCCCGAACGGTATCACCTGGGAAATTATACTATATAAATCTCTCTAAAGAACAATATGAGACCACCTGGGATTCTACTGACAACTATACCATAAGCCATAAAATTGATGGCATTGAAATTGATATTCCACAGGTTTTCAATTTTGACCAGTTTGTTCTTGAGAAAAAACGACAGCAAGAGCTTCAGATAAGAAAAACCCTTATCAACGATTATAAGGAGCAAGATCAGCAGGGGAAAGGGTTACTCGATTTTAGTCTGCAGATTCCGGGCGGGCAGTCTTCCGTATTTACAACAATTTTTGGAAAGCCGGAAGTAAATCTGCGTGTTAATGGATCGGCAAATATGAACGTAGGTGTTTCAATTCAAAACATTGATGACCCGACTATTGAGCCTGATCTGCAAAGACGTGTCGATCCCACCTTCAACCAAAACCTCCAGTTAAATATTCAGGGTACTATTGGCGATAAACTTACTATAGCCACAGACTGGGATACCGAGCGTGCATTTGATTTTCAAAACCGGTTGAGTATTGTTTATGAAGGATATGAGGATGAAATCATCAAGCGGATAGAAATGGGTAATGTATCCATGGAAACCGGTAACTCTCTGATACGTGGTGGTGCTTCTCTCTTCGGAATTAAATCGGTGGCCGAGCTAGGCTCACTTAGGCTAACATCAGTTGTCTCTCAACAAAAAGGGGAAAGTGATACTCAGACTATAACCGGCGGGTCACAAGAAACACAGTTTGCAATCCGGCCGGTTGAATATCAGAATAACCGTCACTTTTTCATCGACTTTTACAACCGGCAGACGTTTGAGCAGAATGTCTCTAACCCCCAGCAGCTAACTCAGGCTTATCAAATATCAGATTTGAGGGTTTGGATTTCAGAACCTCAGATTAATACTACAGATCCTGAAGCTGTACGTGCTGCCGCTTTTGTTGATTTAGGAGTTGTACAAAATGGCGGTCAGTATGGCCTTCCAAATCCTGATTTTGATATTATTTCAGAAGATTCCCTTTCACAAAACAGAAGTAATGTAAGTGCTTCAGCCGGGAATTTCGATGTAGCTGGTAATGACTTCTATAACGGATACTTTAGGCCTTTAACGGAAGGAGCAGATTATTCGATCAATAAAGCGCTTGGCTACATAAGCTTGAATCGAACTCTTAGTGCGGGAGCTTACTTAGCTGTCTCTTTTATACGCCAACCTGTTCAGGGAGAAGGAAACACACCCATTGAGGTAGGAGACATAGCTCCGCAGTCTTCTGGTCTCAGTTATTTCAAACTCGTCCGTACAAATAACCCAACTCCAGACTTGAAATCATGGCCGCTAACCATGAGAAATATTTACTCGCTGGGAGTTTCCAACTTAACACAAGAAGGGCTACAACTTGACGTCAAATTCACCAGTGGCAACGTCGATGATACAAACCTTCCTGGAAGAAATACTCCGCTTTTGCAAGATTTGGGACTGGATAGAACAAATACCGAAGGTGCTATTACACCGGATAACCTGGTTGACTTTTCCGGTATAGCCTTGGATGCGAGAAACGGGACCATTTTATTTCCATATTTAGAGCCTTTTGGCAACAGAATAACTGAGTTACTGGAGCAAACATCCGCTTCAGATTCTACTATTCAAGCTCTTTCCTTCACGGAGCTTTATAATGAAAAGCAAAACACAGCTGATCAAAGTACTTCTAAAAATACCCTATATAGAATTGAAGGTAGTTCTACAGGTGGTACATCTGGAAACTATACACTTGGATTTGGTATTGTAGAAGGGTCGGTGAAAGTATTTGCTGGAGGAACACAATTAACAGAAGGGGTAGATTACGAAGTTGATTACTCGTTTGGAAGCATCACAATATTGAGTGAACAATACCTTGCTTCAGGACAAGATATTCGTATCGAATTTGAAAAGAACCAGTTGAATGCCATTGGGCAGAAGAACTTTACGGGACTCCGTGCAGAATATGAGGTGAGTGACGATATCAACATTGGAGGAACCTACTTTAGGTTAAATGAACAGCCCCTTTCTGACAAAATCCGTATAGGTAATGAATCCATTAGTAACACGGTGTTGGGTTTGGATGCTAATGCAAGTTTTGATACGCCCTGGATAACCCGGTTTATTGATAAGATTCCACTTCTCCAAACAAAGGAAACTTCCAGTATTAGTGTGAGTGGGGAATTTGCTCAGTTAAGACCGGGTGTTTCTCAAACCAATGCTGTTCGTGATGCTATTGATAAGGGAGAGCTTTTTAATGATGAAGAAAACGGTCTGTCGTTCATCGATGATTTTGAGGGAACTGAGCTTAGCATTTCTTTTACCAGTCCAACGCGATGGAATTTAGCTGCTGCTCCGGCCGCTATCCCGGGATATGGGCCGGATCAGGGTTTCTTTCAAGATTCAGATATGTCATTGAATAGCTCCCTTGAATCTAAGATTGACCGCTCTGACTTAAGAGGGCAGTTCTCATGGTACAGTATTCCTAGAAATGCGGAGAGTATTCTAGCCGGTTCGAGCCGCAGGGAACCTGAAGCCGAGATTGTTCTCACTGAAGAAGTTTTCCCGGGGCGTGAAACGAATAATGCACAGGATCAGGTACTTACGCCGCTGGACATTTACTATAATCCATCTAACCGAGGCCCTTATAACTACAACTTTGATCTCAGGAACAAGCTTGAGAACGAGCCTGAGAATCAATGGGGTGGAATGACAGCGGCCTTGCCATCGGGACAGGAAGATTTAACCCAGAACAATATTGAGTTCATTGAATTTTGGGTGCAGCCTATTCTTCCGGGTGAAGCGGAGCCTACAGCTGAGGATATTGCTGCCTATGACGGGAAAATCTACATCGATATTGGAACCATTACCGAAGATGTAGTTCCAAACTTTGATCTGAATACGGAAGATGGGTTAGCCACGAACCTCGAAAATCTGGAGTTTGATACATTTCAGGAGAATCCAAGGTCTTACGTTCCTGCGAATCCGACCGCGCCTCAGGGTCAATTTTCAAATGATGACCGAGAGCTGGAGGATGTTGGATTTGATGGAGTGCCAAGTAACAATGGATTTGATGAGCAAAAAGTAGAGACCGCTTTGTTTAGTACGTTCCTCGATTCTATGCGGCAGTCATACGGAGAAGAAAGTGATGAATTTCAGTCTATTTTAGCTGACCCTTCTAACGATGATTATGTGTACTACAGGGAAAACAGCGTCCAGGATTTACCTATCCAGGAACGTTTCTATCGGGTAATGGGATACCACGAAGGGAATACACCAACCGCGGGTGGAGATGAGTCGGTAAGGGCTATCACAACACGTCCTGATACCGAAGGCTTAATAAGCCGTGCTAACATCGAGACCAATAATAATTACTACCAGTACGAGATCAATCTAAATCCGGCCGATTTCAACTCTCTCGAAATTGAAACCAATCCCGACCCTGATAACAGAACTTATATTGTAGATAAGGTTCCGAGTGATCGTCAATCGAACCGATGGCACTTAGTTAGAATACCGCTCAACGACTTTAAACGGAAAGTGGGAGATATTGATGGCTTCCAAAACATCAGTCATATCCGAATGTGGATGTCGGGTTACGAGAAACCATTCACTATGCGTTTTGCTACTTTTGAATTTATTGGTAGCCAGTGGCGTAAGGTGGAGAATATTGAGGAGAACGAGAATTTCACCGGAGAGTTTAAAGTATCAACCATCAATATTGAGGAAAATGCCAACCGTGAACCTGTTCCTTATCGCCAGCCTGACGGTTCCATTCGTGCCTTAAACAGAGGGGTTCAGGTTCAATCTTTAGCTAATGAGCAGTCCATTGTATTAGGGGTTGAGAACTTAGGTCCCGGAGAAATTCAGATGGTGAAGAAGGTGTACCCGGGCGGACTAAATCTTCTAAACTACTCCAACATGCGTATGTTTGTGCATGGTGAAGGTTATTACGATCAAACCAAAACAAATAACGGTCGGGCCAGTGCCGAGTTAGTAGTTCGTATGGGTACTGATCTGAACGCGAATTATTACGAGTATCGCCAGCCGGTTTCCCCCTCAGATCCTGAATTCCCATTCTCTGCATACAGCACTGAAGGCGGGGGAGAATTGGAAATTGATGCCGAGGAAGTGTGGCTATATGATCAGAACAGTATGAATATGGTTCTATCTGCTTTTAATCAGCTTAAACAAATAAGGGATCAGCAGGGTGTAAGTGATTTAACACAGCGGTTTGAGCAGCAGCTTTCAACCCTTTCCGTAGATGGTGAAGAAATAGCTGAAGGGGCAGTAGTGAGTATCAAAGGGAATCCATCATTAGGCCGGGTTTCTGAAATTGGAATGGGAATTTATAACCCTCATGATCCATCGGATATAAATTCCCCAGGTTCACCAAGTTTAAATGCGGAATTCTGGTTGAATGAGTTACGAGTGTCCGGTTTTGATAATGAGAAAGGCTGGAAAGCGAATGCAAATGCTAATTTTAAGTTTGCTGATTTTGCCACCTTCAATTCAAACTTCTCAAGAACCACAACGGGCTTTGGTGGCTTAGAATCACGGTTAGGTTCACGAAGTGTATCTGACCAGATTGGATATGACTTAAGCTCAACGGTTAACCTGCACAAGCTGATTCCTGACCGATATGGCTGGAACTTCCCTGTAACGGTTACCACGCGTAAGAATATTTCAACCCCTAAATTTTTACCCAATCAAGGGGATATTAGAACCGATGACTTTATTGACGCCACAAACAGTAATGATGAGCTGACGGAATCGGAAAAACAAGCACAGATAAATCAGCGCCTAAATGAAATAGAGACGGTAAGTGATAATTTCTCCGTTAACGTTTCAAATATATCCAAGCAGAATTCTGAAAGTAAATTAGCCCGATATACCATTGATAAAACCCGGCTGAGTTATGTCTATAACGAGGGGCATTCCAAGAACCCGGAAATCCAGTTTCAGGATGATTGGAACTATAGTTCATCCATTCAATATAATCTGGCGTTTAATAACGTGAAGCTATGGCAACCATTTGGATTCACAGAAGAAGTGCCGGTGGTTGGGGTACTGTCTAACCTACGTCTGGGCTATATGCCGACTTCAATAAACGCATCGGCAAACCTGAACCGTTCTTATAAAGAGACTCGCCGACGTGCAGAGTTGGACGATGATGGATTTGAAGAAATTCAACCTTTGCAGCAAAGTCAGACGTTTAATCAGCGATCCGGGTTTGGTTTTAACTATAATCTGACGCCATCTATTCCTATCTCATTCCGTACTAACACCAGCTATGATTTATCCACTGCGGGACGAGAAAACATCAATAAGACCGGGCTTGATGCCGATAGTAGTACCTACACGCTCACCCCAACATTTGAAGTATTAAATGGAATTATAACAGATACGCTTTCGGGAAGACGATCCAATTACGACGAAACCTATACGGCGAGCTGGCGACCTCAGTTTAATAAGCTCAAAGGTATGGAATGGTTTACTTATTCGGCTTCCTATGCAGGGGGATTTGGCTGGACAAACAGTCCGAGCGGTTCCGGATTAGGAGCAGGTGTATCCAACAGGTTCCGGTTAGACCATACCGTAAAACTTGGCATTGGAAGTTTGATTGACAAGATTGGATTCTTTCAGAGATTAGAAGAGGAGAATACCAAAGAAACTAAAGCAAGGAACCAGTCCAGCCCTTCAAACAGTGACGGGGAAGAAGCTGCACCAAGCCCCGATCTGGCTAAAGACGTTAGGTATCTTGGAAGGAAGGCTATTCTGGCCATTTTCAGTATGGAAAGTGTTGATATCACCTACAATCAAAATAAAACATCATCGCAGGCCGGATACAGCGGAGATTCACAGATATTTTATTCCTTAGCTGGTGAGGCTGACGGCAATTACTCGCCACCTTTAGGGTACAGACTCGGTATTGATGAGGAACTGCCTCGTTCGCAATTAATCCAGCAAAGTCCCTCGGGAAGTGCAATCACATTACCCAAGAATAACACGTATTCTGACAACATCACGATGGCTACCAAGCTCAACCTGTTTGAAAACTTCACGGTTGATTTAAGCTGGAATACAAAATGGGACGAGCGCGAAACCAACACCATTGCCTTGACTCCCGGTGGTGAATTTAACTCAACTATTTCATCAAGCGGAAATATCAGTTCTTCGGTATGGTCTTTCGGTAAAGGATATCGCGATTTATATGAACGACAGCTTCAAACAGCCTTTGATGATTTGAATGCAGAGGACGGTGTAATTAGTGATGAAGTTGAAGCAGGAGGTAACGGCGACGGTAGAATTGTACTGAACCGAAATACTCTTGAAGAAGATTTTAGGAGAGCTTATTTAGGATCTGGAACCGGCGCTATAGGGCAGAAGGGGTATACGCCTATTCCTAAGCCCAACTGGCGAGTTACGTGGTCTGGCGTGCAGGACTTGATTCCTTTTATCGGCGGGGCTATGCGGGCAGCTACACTGACTCACGGCTATACAGGAAGCTATAGACTGGGATGGAGCCTGAACACGCTTACGGGAATTCAGGACCCACAGGGACTAGGGGCGTTTAGCGTTATAGATCAAAAGGACTTATATGAACCAAATTCAATAAACGTAGAGCGTCGCTTTTCACCACTCATTCAGCTTAATGTTACCTGGGAATCTGACCTAAGAACACAAGTCAGCTTTGATAAAAGCAATACTACCAGTTTAGCTCTTTCCAGTAGAACGGTAACGGAAAGAGGGTCAAAAGGTCTGTCAGCAACTGTTAATTATACTTTCAAGAATGTCAGAATTCCTATTTTCCCGAAAATTAAAAACAATATTACCGTAGCTATAAACGGTGGTTTTGCCGACGATACTGAGAAGAAATTTTATCTGAATCAGGATGTGGATGAGGTTTTAAGTGATACAGATCTTATTCCGGAAGTCAATCAATATGATTTTACTGATCCCTTTGTTACCGGGCAGAATAGAATTAATGGCTCTTTGGTATTTGGGTACCGGTTCTCACAAACGGTAACCTCAAACTTTGAATATACATTGACTAAAGTAACACCTAAGTCATCTGCCTTCCCACCACGTACCAACCACGAAATTAGGTTCAACTTTAAGATTGCTATTCAGTCAAGATAAAATCAGTAATCACTTAAAAGAGATAGAGCTGCTTACTAAACCTGAGTTCGATTATACAAATTGAGAGTTCCTCTACTATGTGTATCGGCAAGTAAGTGGTCACCCTGAACTTGATTCAGGGTCTGAGAAGAGTGATTCTTTGATCCCGGTAAGCTTCTTTACTAACACCTCGTCCTTTTCAGAGGCTGAATCAATACTGAATCTACGTTCAGCACATGGTTCAGCATGACGACCTAGAAGTTTGACTCCCTTCGAATAAAAAAAACCTACTTGTGTGCCATTTATGGCTGAGTGATGACAGCAACTGTTTTTAAATCGAACTCAAGTGCTTACTTAATTTTCTTGTTTGCGGAATCGGAAGAAGCCAAACCCAATAACTGTAATTGAGAGGCAAAGAAGGGGAAGCCAATTCCCAAATCGTGTATAAAAAGTCTGGGTATGCAGGTTTTGAATGGTTCCGGTAAATCCGGTACGTACCCAGTAATCGGTTTTATGTTTGATAGTGCCATTAGGAGCAATAATCCCTGAAATTCCATTATTGGCGCTTCGTGCAACCCAGCGGTCAAACTCAATAGCACGGAGCCGAGCATAGGAAAAGTGTTGATAATGTCCGCTTGTGTTGCCCCACCAGCCGTCGTTAGTAATAATCGTTAAGAATGTGGCATCCTGTTGTACAAACTCACGAATCCAGGAGGGGTACACGGAATCATAGCAAACAAGGCCGCCAGTTCTGAAGCTCTCGGTGTCAATCATATCTACGGAGTTTCCTTTTCCGAAACCCGCAATTTCACCCCAGTTTACCCAACCAAAAACATCTAAGGTTGTGAGTGTAGGCAGAAAAGGTACACGTTCAACTATAGGCACCAGATTCGCTTTTTCGTAAGCTGAGATATTTCCATCAGCATCAACATACATGGTGGCATTGAAGATGTTGAATGGAGCGCCTTGGTAAAGTCCCCTGTAGAGCACATCAGTATCTTTAGGGTATGTTTTGAAGAGCCCGGTTCCAACCAGGAAATTCATATCCCAGGCCTTAGCAGAATCAGCAATTCTATCTGAAGTTGGGGAATCTAAAAAGATATATCCGTCGATGGCGTTTTCTGGCCAAATAATTAAATCGGTTGTTGGGGTGATGGTTCTTGATGTTAACGCGAAAAGGCTATCCATCACTTCCGGTAACCCGCTCATTCCACCGTAGGACTCATAAGAATCATGATTAGGTTGAATAATGGCAACTTCGGTAAGATTAGATTGACTTTCATCATTGGCGTCTTCAAAAAGTAAGAATGACCAAACGGGAAAAATGAGAAATACCGCCAAGGCTACATAGCGTATTTTTGGTTGATTATATCTCAGAACCTGATAAGCAAACGCAGAACTGAGGACTACCCAAAAGGTTATACCAATATGCCCTGTAAACGAAATGTACTGAATAACCCCAATCATATTTGACCAGGCATTACCGATAGAAAGCCAGGTCCACGATAAATCCCACTGGTGGTGGAGAAACTCATAGCCTACCCATGCGGAAGCCTGTAACAGTGCTATTAAGAGCGGAGATTTACTCTTCTGGGAAAAGAACTTGCCAAGGCATAGTGGGATCGTCATTAACACACTATTCGCGAGAATTGCGGCAATACCGGCGCCAAGGCTTGCCATCATCAACCAGTAGGTGCCAATCAAGTTCCAAACTACAAATCCGGCATAACTGTAGTAGGCCAGTTGTTTGTAAGAGTCACATTTTTGGGAAAGATGAAACAGCAGGATAAAAGCCGGAAAAGTTAAAAAAGAGAGATTGACGGGAGGGAAGCTCAATCCCAGTAAAATTCCCGCTGAGATAGACAGCACCCACTTATTTTCAAGCCATTCCTTCATCATTATTCTGAGTATCCTTTTCCTGAAATTACGACCACGATTTCACCTTTGATGGAATCCCTTTGCTCATACTCTGCCTTGAGTTCGGCTATGGTTCCTCTGGTTACTTCTTCAAACTTCTTAGTGAGCTCACGGGCTACAGCCGCCAGTCTTTCGGGCTCAAAATGTTCTTCAATTTCACCCAACAACTTTAGCAGCCTATTTGGACTTTCATAAATTATGATGGTCAGCTCTTCTTCCGAAAGTTGCCCCAATCTTTTCTGTCTTCCTTTCTTGTGGGGAAGAAAGCCTTCAAAGATGTACCGGTCACAAGGGAGTCCGCTGGCTACCACAGCAGTTGTAGCGGCGTCAGGTCCGGGTATTACACTAACAGTGTGGTTCCCGTTTTGAGCGGCGCGCACAGCCAAAAACCCCGGATCAGAAATACCCGGCATCCCGGCATCACTGATAAGTGCTACATCCTGATTAGCATCCAGAATATTCATCAGGTGCCCAACTTTTCGGTGTTCGTTGTGTTGGTGAAAAGAGAAGGTAGGCTTATCAATCTGAAACCTTTGGAGGAGGTGCCCGGAAGTTCGGGTGTCTTCGCAAGCGATGTAATCTACCGACTGTAAAACCTCAACTGCTCTGGGCGATAAATCCTGAAGGTTACCTATGGGAGTTGCTACTATAAAAAGTGTGGACACGCTTTCCTTTTGTTTGAACAATTATTTGATGAATCTAAATTACAAAGTCTGATGAATAATTGGAGACTGAATTTTGAGTTTGGAATTTCAGAGCAGGGTTGTATGTTTGTCTCATAAATTAAAAAATGAAGAATCATCTGGAAAAACGCATATGAATTTTAAACCAACAGGGTTAAACCACATTACTATTAGAGTTAACCGTATTGATGCCTCTAAGGAATTTTATGGAGATATCTTGGGACTTGAATTGGTGAGAACCATGGGCCAAAGTATGGCCGTTTATAGAATCGGTGAGAAAGATACGCTGGTAATTGTTGAAGCCGAAACCAGTTATGACCCTACTTCAAGAGATTTTAGAGTAGATCACTTCGGTTTTTATGTAGATGAGCCCAAGCAGGTTGATGAACTTGCCAAGTATTTCAGGGAGAAAGAAGTTACCATCATGAGTGGGCCTGCAAACCGTAAGAAAGGGCGATTTTTATTCGTTGCTGATCCTGACGGAAATATGATCGAGTACTTTTATGAAGAGGAAGAATGAGATAGAGAAGGAGCTGGACCAAAAAGAGTTTGAGAACGAGATTGGGCGAGATTTGGCCCAACAGTATCATCAGCTTAGCAACAAGGAAAAGCTGTTGGAAGGAAAGAATAAGTACGTAATTGGAGTTACGCACTTCTTTGTAACCATTGCCTTTTTTGAAGTTCTTTATTGGCTCATCAAGACACTAGTAAATGGTATAAGCCTAGGTTATACAGCTCCATTTTTTGAGCTTTTATTTCCATTCATACACTTTGTCTTTTTAATAATGGGGATTTATTCAGCTTATTCACTGAAATCACCAATTATATATATACTGAAGCTGACGCCAAACGGGTGGAGTTAAAGTCAGGAATAGGTTTGGAGAGCTTTCAATCTCAACGGTTTATATAGTATGATGTGCTAAGCAGAAATAAATGCTCGATTCCGCCATCACTAAAAATGTCCTGAGTTCGGTATTGGAAACCTGCTTCAAATTTTTGTTTTGAGTTGAAGTACCAGCCTAAGCCAATCGAAAATCTGTTTTCTGCATCAGCTTCATCTTTATTGAAGGCTGTCATCATCTCATCTTTTAGGATCAGGTACTTTTCTCCGGCGTCCAGTTTCTCGCCGTTTAAAGGGAAGTCATAGCTTAGCCGGTATCGCAGTCTGTTTTGATAGGAGCTGGACCGAATCCGTTGCTCAAGCCGAACTCGGTGTGCAAGTCTGCGATCTCCTAAGTAAGAGATAAACCCAATCTGCTCTAAAAACCGATGTTCATATTGATATCCATCTAAAAAGGGAGTGGAGAGCCTGTAATAGTAACCTCCTCCAATTTTAGTGCCTGCAGAAAGCCCGTATGAGAAAGACAACTGGGGTTCGATGTAATCAACAGCACCCTGATTGTCAAAATCCCGGGCAGAATTGAATATCGAGAGTTTTGCATTATACCCCATCCGGTCGGAAGTTTTCCATGAATAAGAAAGTTCGGGATTCCAGATAAGTTCTGCTTGCTGAGAAAAAACACATAATGGGGCTAACATTCCTGCAAGGAGGAATGCCCAAACTTTTGTTGAAAACATAAATTACCAAATGTTATCCAGGGAACGTCTCACAATTCTACGTTTCTGAATGAAATTACCGTTTACGTCAAACAGCAACTCAAAGGAACCAAGCTCATCTTTATTTTGTCCGTCAATTTCTATCTCATAGCGAATTGCTAAACGATCAGTTGAACCACTTTTTATGGCTCCAAGAATCGTATCATTGCTCTTCTGCTGATTCAAAAATTGGCGCTGAACTCTGGTAAATTTAAACTTCGAGTACTGCTTTTCTATTTCTTCTGTGATGGTGTTCCGTAAAGGTTCTGGGAGTTCATCAAACTCAATCAGTTGTTCTGCATCAATGAGCAGACCGGTCGAATCAAACTGGAAACTGTACAAGTGTCCTTCCCAATCAAACTTTACTTCATAGCTGATCTTTTTACCGTCTAATTGCCGGTAAAAATCTGCTTTTTTTTGCTCATTCCAAAATTCATTTAGAGCGGATAAAGCCAAGGCTGGCATATCTTTCTCGCTGATGGATTCTTCAACCTCATTTTTTGTGTCTTGGGCTACACATAGACGAGATGTGGTGAAGATAAGAGCAAGCAGAAGGAATAGTATTAGGTAATGTGTTTTCATACTAAAATATGGAAAACACGTATTACCTAATCTTTAACAGAGAATTAAATTAAGAATAACTCAAGTTGCCATTAATCAGGCAATTGCCTCTGGCACATGCTCAGGCTTCGCATTTTTGTAAGCTGGGCGGGGCTTCAATCCAAACAGCTCAAACATGTGCATGTCCTCTTCGAGCTCGTTGTTGTCGGTAGTGAGAAGTTTTTCTCCTGTGAAGATGGAATTCGCTCCGGCCATAAAGCAAAGCGCTTGTTCTTCGAAGTTCATTCGTACGCGTCCTGCTGAAAGACGAACCATAGATTCCGGCATCAGAATTCGGGCGGTGGCAATCATTCGAGCCATTTCCCAGGAAGGTACTTTCGGTTGATTTTCCATTGGCGTTCCTTCCACAGCGATTAGGGCATTTACAGGAACAGACTCAGGATGCTTGTCTAAATTTGAGAGGGTGTAGAGAAGTCCCATTCGGTCTTCATGGGTTTCACCCATACCAATAATTCCACCCGAGCAAACCGAGATGTCATTATCCTGTACTTTTTTAATAGTGTCCAGGCGATCGTCGTAGGAGCGGGTGGTAATTATCTTTTTGTAGAAATCTTCGCTGCTATCAAGGTTGTGGTTGTAGGCGTACAGACCAGCTTCTTTTAGTTTTTTAGCTTGGTCATCATCAAGCATACCGAGTGTGGCGCAAACTTCAAGACCCATGTCTGCGATATCAGAAACAACATCCAATACCTTATCAAAGTCTTTTGTTTTACGAGCGCTTCTCCAGGCTGCTCCCATGCAAAATCGAGTGCTTCCCGCTTCTTTAGCTCGTTCAGCTGATGCGAGAATCATTTCTTTAGGCATCATCTTTTGGGCGTTCACATCTGTGTCGTACCGGGCAGACTGAGGGCAGTAGGCGCAATCCTCAGAGCAACCACCTGTTTTAATAGAGAGTAACGTACACACCTGGACTTCTCCGGTTTCATGATGCTCCCTGTGAACAGTTTGGGCTCTATATATGAGCTCCATAAGGGGAGTGTTATAGATGTCAGAGATTTCTTCTTTGGTCCAGTCGTTACGTAATACAGCCATCTTGAGATAATTGATTAAAATATTTTGCCGAAATTAAAAGGAATCCCTTCAAAACCCAATTTAGATTGTGATAAATTTACAGGAGTGTTTTAGAAATTTTGTATCTACTCACTAAAGCATCCTAAAAAATTAAAATCAGCTATGCGCGAAGTACTTATTTCAGGTAAAACTTCTTTTAAAGTAGAAGTACCCTATAAATTGATCGAAACAGGTAAAAAAGGGAAGAAGCCACTTATTTTATACCTGCATGGATATAATCAAAACATTGAATATCTGGAAAAGAAAATGGATAAGATGTTGGATTTGAATGCTTATCACTTATTCATTCAGGGGCCATATCCAATTTATGATACTTCTAGAGAAGTCAATGTCTCAAAATGGGGAAGGGCCTGGTATTTGTATGATGGCAATCAGGGGCAGTTTATTAAATCGATGGAAGTTGCCTCCGAATTTATACAAGAGATCATTGATGGACTTGTAGATGTAATTGATATAAGCAGGCTTTGTGTGTTTGGCTATTCAATGGGTGGCTATTTAGGAGGGTATTTTGCATTCTCAAGATGGAAGCACGTAAATGAATTGATTGTTGTGGGAGGACGAATCAAAACGGAAGCTTTTGATGGAAAGAGAGAACAGGCGAATCATATTAAAGTTTTAGCCTTGCATGGAAAAACTGATACCAGCGTTTTTCCTGATCCTCAAGAAGAATGTATAGAGCTTTTGAAAAAAGAAGGTTTTGACGCTGAATTTAAGTTGTTAGATGCCGGTCACGAATTGTCAGATAAGTTCGTATCTGCCTCTAAGGGTTGGTTGAAGGCATTAGATTATGCTGAATGAAGTTCTTTTGGTTAGCTCTTTGATTCTAATGTTTGTTAAGTTATTTTAATCCAACTATTGAAAAGCAGTTCATAAATCATTACGATTCCGAAAACAAAGCTACAATAAAACCCCACGAAGGACATGAATATACTTGTAATTGAAGACGACCCGTCTGTTCGTACTTTAGTTAAAGCAGTGCTTGAGCATAATGGAAACTCTGTTTCTACTGCTGACAATGCCACTAATGGAGAGTCTAATGCTATAGGCGGTGATTTTGATATGATCATATTAGACCTTGGCCTTCCTGATGGCGATGGATATGAAGTTTGTAAGAATATCCGAGGTGCTAATGTGACTACACCTGTGCTAATCCTTTCTGGAGAACAAGAGACAGACGTAAAAGTTAAATGCCTGAAAGTGGGCGCGGATGATTATCTGACAAAGCCTTTTAATACTGAGGAATTGATTGCACGTATGGATGCAATCAAACGCCGTACCGAATCGGGTGGGGAGCAGCAGTTAATTTGTAAAGAGCTCAGAGTTGATTTACTAAAGCGTGAATTTTCTATCAACAGTGATAAAGTACAGCTCACAAATAATGAGTTTAACCTATTGGTTTATTTTCTGAAGAATAGAAACCGGGTGATTACACAAGAAGAGCTAGCCGAGAAAGTGTGGGATATTCATTTCGATACACAAACCAACTACATCAATGTGTACATTAGCTATCTGAGAAAGAAAATCAGAGAGCATACAGAAGTTGATTACATTGAGACCATTCGTAAAAAAGGATTTGTATTCCGCTGCGAATAATTTCACAAAGAATTGTAAAGCCTCGTTCATTAATTATATGTGCGAGGCTTTTTTTATGTTGAAGAATCTATGGATCCAAAAACTCAAAATAAGCTGACAGAACATTTACGGAAATTTGCGACAGAGTCTCGTTGGGAGAAAATCGAGGAGATTGTGCAGTTGCGAACACGCCATATTTCGGTAGTAGTAGAGGATATCTATCAGTCACATAATGCCAGTGCGGTACTACGCAGTTGTGATGGTTTTGGAATTCAGGATGTACACATCATAGAGAATCAGAATCAATTTGACGCATCAAATCAGGTAACCATTGGGGCCGATCAGTGGTTAACGCAGTTTAGATATAACGAGCCGAATACGGACAACACTGAAGCCTGTTTTAAATCATTAAAGGCAAAGGGATATAAAGTCATTGCAACCTCTCCTCATGAAAATGATTTAAACCTGAATGATTTGCCTATTGATAATAAAATGGCTCTGGTTTTTGGGACGGAATTGGACGGAATTAGTGACAGAGCTAAAGAACTAGCCGATGGATTTGTTAAAATCCCCATGGCTGGTTTCAGCGAAAGTTTCAATATTTCGGTCAGTGCCGCTATATGCCTTTATAATCTGACACGAAGGCTTAGAGACTCGGAAGTGAATTGGCGTCTGTCAGAAGCTGAAATGGCTAAGCTGAAGTACCTCTGGATAAAACAGTCCATTAAAGCAGGGGAGCAGCTCGAAAAAGCATTTCTTAAAGAGAATAAATGAAAAACAGTTATTTGGGTAACCGTTCCTCAATATCAGCTACGGCGTAGGCGAAAACAGCCATGGTAGCCACGCACTCGTTAAAGTCTTCCTTATCTAATTTATCCATAGTATCTGCATCGGTGTGGTGGTACCAAAAATATTTAGAACCATCAACAGATAAGCCCATACCCGGAACACCATCCCGCATCAGTGGACCAATATCTGCACCGCCACCGCCTTTAGAGACTTCGCCAGACTCAATAACAGAGAGAGTCTCTCCAATTTCAGAAAGAATTTCATAAGCTTCATCGCTACCTGAGAACCCAAAACCAATAGGGTCGAAAACACCCGCATCAGATTCCATGGCAAGCACATGATTTCCTAAAGATTTCTCTTCTTCTTTTACCCAGCGGTGATATTCCTCAGCTCCGCGCAAACCATTTTCTTCATTGGTCCATAAAACAACACGAATGGTTCTTTTTGGTTTGATGCCAAGCTCATTCATTAACCGTACTGCTTCCCAGGCGGCTACACATCCTCCTCCATCATCCATCACACCCTGACCAACATCCCAAGAGTCAATATGTCCGCCAAGTACTATAATCTCTTCCGGATATTCTGTGCCTTTAATTTCAGCAATAACGTTTCTGGATTCGAAATCAGGCAGTGTCTCAGCCTGAATATTCAGGTTAATCTCAATCGTCTCGCCACGATCATACAACCTCTGAATTAACATGGCGTCTTCAACGGTGATTGCAGCATGAGGTATTTTTGGAACCTCATCATCGTAGTACATGGTACCCGTATGTGGGGTCTTCATAGAATAAGGACCTATTGAACGAATTATACTCGCCACGGCCCCGTGTCTTGCCGCCTCAATAGCTCCGTTTACGCGATACTGAACCGTTCTTCCATACGATGTGAATTCAGCGTTATAGAGAACAATTTTACCTTTCACCTGGTCTTTTACCTTTTCCAGTTCCTCAAAACTTTTTACGACTATCACTTCCGCTGAAATGCCATCTTTCGGAGTAGCCACCGTGCCACCGAGACTAAGCATCGGTAAATCTTTTTCTCTGGGAGAGAGTAAAGTTGCTGATTCTTCGCCCCGAACCCAATGCGGAACCATTACTGGTTGTGTCCAAACTTTATCAAACCCATCATCTTCCATAGTTTCAACAATCCAGTCGATGGCGTCTTCCAGATTTTGGGAACCACTGAACCGAGGACCAAAGGTATCGGCCATGTACGTTAGTCGCTCCCAGGCAAGATCACTTCCCATAGCCTTATTAATGAGATCCTGAGCATGTTGCCGATGTTCTACAGTAAGAGCAGATTGTGCAGTGATTTCAGAAGAAATAGCGAGTAACAAGAATAGCAGTAAAGTGAAGATGCGTTTCATGAGATGTGATTGGTTTTGAAGTGCACCAAATAAAGGGAAAAGCAAACTTTGATGCCACAAAAAAAGCTCCTCAAAATGGAGGAGCTTGTTATAAGAAATCGATCAGCTTATTAATCCAAAGAGTTTGTATTGGTTTCTGAAATCTCTTTGAACATTGCATATTCTTCCGGAGAAGTGTCAGCAAAGAGGTAGTAGATAGGATCTACAGGCTCACCTTTGAAATGAATTTCGTAGTGGAGGTGAGGACCTTCGGAAAGTCCAGAGTCTCCGGCCATTCCAATTTGTTGTCCCCGTTCTACCTTGCTTCCTTTTCTAATACCCTTAGGTAAACCAGACAAATGAGCGTATAGAGTTTCGTATCCAAAGCCATGATCGACAATAACGATTAAACCAAGTGTGCTTTGCCGTCCCGCATATTTAATGGTGCCATTACCTGTAGTGAAAACGGGATCACCAATATCGGCGCGGAAATCAAGTCCGTTATGCCGGCGATTATATTTAAGGATTGGATGATATCGAACGCCATAACCACTTAGTAGAATACCGGAGGTTGGTTTGATGGCCGGAATATGGCTCATCTTTTCTTTATTGACGTTGTACTGACTTTTAATTTCTTCAAAGCTCAATTTCTGGATACCAATTCGTCGTTCCAGATTATCAACTTTAGAGGCGGTCCATTTTAATAGTTCAGATGTGGACTCGTTATAAACATCAAATTCATCGTAAGGGTCGGAACCACCAACACCAGCTTGCCGCTCATCATAAGAAATCTCTTCCATCCCCAGTACGGAGCGATATACTTCGTTGTCTTTCTTAGCGATTTCAGTGATTTGATCATCTAACTGGATAAGAGCTCCTCGGGTACTTTCAAGCTGTTCGTACAGGGCTTCATTCTCAGCTTGGAGGGCAAGTTCTGCAGGAGTGCCGATGTATGTAGAGAGGAGGATAATTCCTATGCCGGTAAGAACGACACCGGATAAAATCCATATAGAAAGATTGTAAACAACTTGCTCAACGCGATTGTACTCGATGGGTACAAAGTCGCAGTTTGTTTCGTCGTAGTAGTAATGATTTTTTATTGACATATACTAACCTTGTTCAAAAACTTGTCAAAGATAATGAGCTAAACAGCACATTCAAAGAGTAAGACAGAACTCTAATGTTACACATTATTCAATGTCCCCTTCAAAATATTCGATGGCGCGCTTGGGAGACATATCCCTTCCTTTTGTCTTTTCGCCAATGCTTGATTTAATACGTTCTTGGAATGCTTTTGCGGGATCATAGCCATAATGTTTCAATAAATAATTCATGGCAATAACCTCTGCAATTACAGTAATATTTTTTCCAGGAGTAATAGGTAAGTGGATAAGAGGAATGTCTAAGCCAAGCACATTTACTGAATCATGATCCAGTCCTGTGCGTTCGACCTCCCGAGTCTCATCCCAAAGCGTAAGCTCCAAGACAACTTCCAGTCTCTTTTGATAGCGAATGGCACGGATTCCAAACATAGACATTACGTCTACTATGCCAAGGCCGCGTATCTCCATGAAGTGTTTACTCATTTCGGTGGCAGATGACATCAGTACATTATTCTTTTTGGTAAGCATAACTACATCATCAGCTACTAAACGATGACCACGTTCAACAAGGTCGAGAGCAACTTCACTCTTGCCGATACCTGATTTTCCAGCAACCAAAATTCCAATTCCATAGACATCCATCATTGAACCATGCACCATGGTTTGAACGGCAAACTGATCCTCCAAAAAATCACGAAGGAGGTACATAAACCGGGTGGTTTCATATGGGGTGGAATAGACGGGAATCCCGGCTTCCTTAGCAGCATTTAGCAAGTGCTCCGGGAGTTGGTTTCCATCTGTTAAAAAAATCACCGGTATTTCGAACTGGGTGATATTCCGAAAAGACTCCAGTTGTTTATCAGTACCCATATTCCCCAAAAACTGGGTTTCTGTATTTCCAATAATCTGGATGCGTTGATAAGTAAATAAGTTGATATAACCCGCAAGGGCCAATCCCGGACGGTGTAAATCCGCCTCAACGACATAACGGTCGCCAGCGCAGTTATCTGAAACACATGCATCAATGTTGATGTGAACGCGTTCACGCAATCTGCTTACTAAATAGGAAACAGAAATATGATCTTTGCGCGGGATTGGGTCTTGTGGATTAAAAGGCATGTGCGTGATTAGTGGGTTGCGTGCATTTTCTCTTTGTATTTCTTCAACTGCCGGCTAATAACTTCTACGGCGCTATGTAAAGCCTGCTCATAAGTTGTAGCAGATTCTTTAGCTTTTAATATCTTTCTGGGTACTTTTACAATAAGCTCAGCCTGTTGAGGATTTTCATCGGCCGGGGTAGGCTGTAAAATAATATCGCACATTACAATACGGTCATAAAACTGCTCCAATTTTTCTACACTATCGCGACTGTATTGCTGTAGGTCTGCACTTGCTTCAAAGTGACGTGCTGTGAATGTGGTTTTCATTTTGAACTCCTTAATTAATAATGAATGTTATTTTACGTTTTCGCTCTTGGGTGAGCCTGCTCATATACATTCTTCAGTCTTTCCATACTGGTGTGTGTATACACTTGCGTTGCAGCAAGGTTAGCGTGGCCCAAAAATTCTTTAATGATTCGTATGTCTGCACCATTGTCTAACATATGTGTCGCAAAACTATGGCGCAATACGTGAGGACTTTTTTGTGTGACCTCACTCGTTTTTTTTAGATAATCTTCAACCATATAGCGGACAGCTCGATCATACATGCGCTGACCGCTTGCTGCAATAAACAAAGCTTTTCTGGCATCACTGTCCGTACGTTGTCCGTACAACTCTGTTCTTTTTGTTCTGAACTCTTTCAAAATAGTTACCACTGTTTTGCCCAGTGGAATAATCCGTTGTTTATTTCCTTTCCCGTGAACCGTAACCTGATTTTGGTTAAGGTCGATGTCGGTCAAGTTCAACCCGGTTAGTTCGCTGAGACGCATCCCGGTTGCATAAAATAATTCAAGGATGGCTCGATCCTGTAATCCTCTAACCGTTTCTGTGTCCACGGCTTCCATCATTCTGGTGATATCTTCAACCGTGGCCGTTTTAGGTAAGGTCTGTTCCTTTTTGGGTACCACCAAAAGGTGAGCCGGATTTTTATCAATATGTCCACGCTTAAAACAGTACTTAAAGAAAGAACGCAGTGCGGCAACCTTTCGTGCGATAGATGTTTTAGCAAGACCTTGTTCGGATAAGTCGCCCAGCCAAAGCCTTATACTTAATCTTGTGATAAGAGATATATCAACCTGTTCTGGCTTTTGCTCGTTTACTTTAGCCGTGAAATCAAGAAAAGAGGAGAGGTCATTTTCATAAGAAATGATAGTATGTTCTGAAGCATTTCGTTCTACTCTAAGGTATTTCAGGTATTTGCTGATCAATGCTTTCATACATCCTAAATATGTCTATCAATGAGCAAAAATGAAAACGAATATTTTCGAATTCGGGATTAATTTTATTCAGACTTCACGCCCTTTCCAGGTTGCCTTTTTTCCGGTGAAATGATCCCATAGACAACGTATACCTAATACTTCATACCAAAGGATGGTTAAAGGTTGAAGCAGGCTTACAAAAGGATTCCAGCCAAACCTATAATCCATCAGCCAGCGCTGTATCAGGAATACACCTATGAGAGCAGCAGATAAGGTTTGAACAAATGAATTTCCAATGAAAAGAAAGATGACCGGAAGTATAAATGTGATGACTTGCATAGTCGCCATGAAAAGAAAGAGCGGTACATTTCGGCCAAAGCCAACAAAGAAGTTTTTTCGGAGTCCCTCGAAAATATCAGAATGATTTTGATACATCCGGCAGTTTACGGTGTCGACTCCATCATACATGGTAATTGACAGCCCGTTCCGCTTTATTGTTTTAGAGAGCTCAACATCTTCCACAATTTCTTGTTTCACGGAAGTATGTCCATCAATGGTTTCATAAGCGTTTTTTGTGAAGGCTATAAACTGTCCACATGCAGCTGCGAACTGAGGAGCCATCTTTTTTCTAAGATTCTGGGGCAACCATTTTGGGCTCTGCTCAACATATTTCGCAGGGAGGAGAGAATAGAGTCCATAATAAATCATGGGGATAATCAACTTTTCCCAAAAGGTTTCTACAGCTTGCTTGGGCCAAACGGTAATGGCATTTGAGTTTTGTAGGGCATGGATAGCCTTGCTGATCGCATGCTCTTCTAACCAAACATCGGCATCAATAAAAACTAAATACTCCCCACTGGCGTGTTTGCTTAGCTGATGGCAGGCCCATGGCTTTCCAAGCCATTCATCAGGCTTAGGCTTGCCTTTGAGGTGGTGCAGGTTGTTGATGATTCCTGAAAGCTCTTCCAGAATTTCTGTAGTTCCATCTGTTGAGTTATCATCCAGCACCAAAACTTCAAAATTGGGGTAATCTTGTTTAAGGGCATAAGTCACACACTGATCTATGACAGCCTCCTCGTTACGAGCCGGAATGCAAATACTGACCAATGGCGTTGCTTTTTCGGAAGTAAAATGTGGTTGATCAGACAGTGATTTAAACTCAAACCAATTCCTTGTAAATACAAAAAGAGTGAATCCAATGTAGCTGGCTGCTATGTAAAGAAAGATTTCCATGAACGAAAGTTAGTAAACAGAGCGTTGCCGTTCACCAACACGATTAGTTTATTTGAGTATGAATATATCTACAGATGAAAGGCACATAACTCCAGATTTCAAAAAGTCGTTCGGTGGCTATGAGTGGTGGTACTTTGATGGATTAAGTGCTGATGGAAACTTTGGTTATGTGATCATCTTCTATGAACATAATCCATTCTCAACGAGATACATTAACGACTTAGAGGCAGAAAAAGCCCTACAGGACGCATATCCCGCTATAAGCGTTTCTCTCTACAAAAATGGAAAGACCATCTACTACAGCTTTCTGGAATTTGATGAAGGGGAATTTTCCTGGGATAACAATAAACCTGAATTGAAGGTCGGTAACGATACTGTGCAGTACTCAGGTAAAGGGAATGAGTTCGAGTTCAATATAAAGCTAGATCAGAAGTTAGCATCTGGTCATTCTATAAAAGGAGAGATCAAAGGGCAGGGGAACAGAACAAAGCCGGATCTAATCACTTCCGAAAGTACAGACCGGCATATCTGGAATTTGATACAGCCACGAACTGATGTTTCTGTTTTTTTTGATGTGGATGGTATCCATGGGGAAGAGGAGTTTCGTTTTGAAGGTTCGGGATACCATGATCATAATACCGGGCATGAACCAATGAAAGAAAGTTTCCGGGATTGGTATTGGGGAAGGTACCATTTTGAAGACTTCACCTTTGTCTATTACCTCATGCAAAAGCACGAGCAAACTCAGTTTGAGGGATGGATGATAGACCGTGCAAATCAAAAGGTGATGGAGCATTTTAAAGAGGCAGATCTCGACTATTTTACGAGAAATTGGTTTGGCTTGAATTCTGCCCGGAAAATAGATTTAAAAGCAGGACAAGTATCAGTAAATATTCAATGTAAATCTAAAATAGATGATGGCCCTTTCTATCAGCGTTTCTTGGGTAATTCAATAATTAAGTACAACAGTCAAGTTCATGCAGCACATGGTATTTCAGAGTTTATATATCCCGAAAATATATACTCAAGAGTGTACTGGCCTCTGGTGCATATGCGACTCAGGTATATGGATGAGCAGCCACATTGGGTGCAAAAATCAAGGCTGATGTACCCGTGGACATGGTAACCTTAATTATTTAGGCTAAAATTGAGCTTCAAAGCCCTCTTCAGAGATTCCAGCTACAGCTCTTGTTTGGGTGTTAATTTGCTGAATATCTTCTTCAAATAATTTTGTTAATTCATTCCTGCTTAGTGATTTATCATGATTAACTGATTCTCCTATTGATAAATATAGCTCCGGTTTACTGCCATTCATGAAGTGGGCGTAAATATGAATGGGTACAAAGTCGACTTGCTCGGTTTTGGTGTAAATCCAGGCGAGCCCGTCTTTGAAATTTGGAGCTGATTCGGAGGGTGGAGTTATAGATCCTTCCGGGTAAATGAACAAAGATGAGTTGTCTCTTTCCATAGACTCAACCGCATAACGCAAAGAAGAAATAGAGGCTTTAGGATCTTCAAGGTTAATTGAAAAAGCTCCGATTTTACTGAAGAATGTATACTGTCTCATCTGTTTATCTTCCATCAAAGCCCGGGCTTTTTGCTTGAAGAAATTGCGATTCAGATAAAGCGGAATCAAGCCATCCCACCAAAGATTATGGTTTAAGAAATAAACCGTCTTGGAAGCCGAAGTGGGGTGATATCCCTGTTTCACCCATATTTGATTAAAACGTCTCTTTAGCGACCAGCGGGTATATTGGTCAAAAAACCAGATGAAAAAGCGAGATTCGTCGGCAGGTATGATATTCAATGCTTTCTTTTTTTGGTGATAATAGGGTGTTGTGCCTTATCTTTCAATCATGAAGAAGCACAGAGACCAATCGATCGTTCAAATAACGGATCCTAAGATAGAAGAATATGCACGTAAGATGACCACGCAGGAGTCTGAAAGCATAAAAGCTCTTGTTACGTCATCTAGTGAGGAATTAGAGTATATCGACATGCTGAGTGGAAATTTAGTAGGTCAGTTATTAAAAATGCTCGTGCGTATTAGTGGAGCTAAGCGAGTTTTGGAGATTGGTACATTTACGGGGTATTCAGCTCTGATGATTGCAGAAGCTTTGCCGGAGGGAGGGGAAGTCATTACTCTGGAAATGAATTTGTTGTATCAGGAGCTGGCTGAGGAGCATTTCAAGCGTTTTGATAAGGATCAGAAAATTAAATTACTAAAAGGTAACGCCCAGGATTTGGTAACTGAACTTGATGGAGAGTTTGATTTAGTATTCATGGATGCAGACAAGCTTAGCTACTCACTTTATTTTGAAAAGGTGTTGCCATTACTTAAGACAGGCGGGTTAATAGTGGTCGATAATGTATTGTGGGATGGCTTTGTCTTGGAGCCTAAGGACCATAAATCAATAGCATTGGATGCTTTCAATAAAGAAATAGCCTCAGATGAGCGGGTTGAACAGTTGATGCTTCCGATACGGGATGGAGTTACAATCATTCAAAAAAAATAGTGTGGGAACAATTCTTATTAGTGGGTTGAGAGCTAATTTTTTTTTATTGTGTGCCTAATAAGAGAGAGTTAATTGCGTTTAGCTTTTCACATATCTAAATCAATAAAATCGGGATAATGAGAAAATTCACCTTACTCATCAGCTGCTTTCTATTCACACTGATTGCACTTTTGATAACTGAGCCGGTCTTTGCACAGCAAGAAGTAAATACCTACCGCGTCGTAACGAAAGATGGAAATACTTTTATTGGGACTATTGTTTCTGAAAACGCTGAGGAAATAGTTTTGGACACTGAAAATCTTGGGGAAATCACCATACAGCGGAATAGAATTAGAAGCATGGAAGTCATTGATCCCAAGCATTTGAAGGAAGATGGTGATTACTGGTTTGAGAATCCCCATAGCACCCGCTATTTGTTTAGTACGAATGCAATCGGGTTGAAAAAAGGGGAAGGTTATTATCAGAATACCTGGGTTTTCTTCAATAACGTGAACTATGGTTTAACGAATAAATTCTCAATGGGAGCAGGTGTTATTCCGACATTTTTGTTTGGGACCGGAGCTACTCCGTTTTGGTTAATGCCTAAGGTTTCAATTCCTATAGCGAGTGATAAACTTCATGTTGCGGCCGGGGGGCTTTTTGGGACGGTTGTTGGAGAGGATGATTCCGGTTTTGGAATGGCTTATGGAGTGGTTACAGCCGGAAACCGGGACAATAACGTGTCTTTAGGAATTGGCTACGGCTATGCTGATGGAAATTGGTCTGATATCCCACTGATAAACCTAAACGGGATGTATAGGATTAATAAAAAACTCTACTTGATATCCGAAAATTACTTTGTCTCGTCTGGTGGTGAAACTGTAGGTTTATTGTCAGGATCTTTACGATGGGCGCCCGAGAACTTTGCTGTAGATTTTGGTTTAATCCGGCCATTTGTTGTTGGAGAAAGCATAGGCGGTGGATTTATTGGCGTGCCTTGGCTGGGAGTTGCAATACCCTTTGGTAAATAAAACCCAACTATTCTTAAATCTGGACAGTAAAGATGCTAGCTATATGCAGAACGAGCAGATGTAAATATCTGCTCGAGGCGGCATAACCATTCTTTGATTCATTCATTAGAGCGGTCTTTTTACAACTTCCTGAACCATTGCAGAAAAGGGAAGGGCATTGGTAATAGCTCTCCATCAGCAGCAACGGCTGCAAAACCAATTTGGAATGCTTTTTCCGGACTTGAGTGTAATCTTATTGCAGGGATTATCAATGCGGCCACCTCACTGTCTTCTGTTACTACAAAAGAGTCAAAAACCAAGCTTACACGCTCACTCACTCTATTAATGCCTGCCAGTGAAAACAGTGGCGACCCGCCGGAGCTTCCGGGTCCAAAGACGGCTCCATAACCAAGCGATAAGGATACATTCTTTTCGATACTTCCATAAGTGAAAGAGCCAAATGGAACCGCAATACCGTATTCAGGAGAAGCCCATGACCCTGTTCCCAATAGAGTTCCTACAGCTACACCTATTTTCTTATCATTAACGAGACTGTACTTTGCAGAGCCAACAATTGGTGAGCCAAACCAAGTGGTCATTAGTCCAACTCCAAAATTATCACTTACTCCAAATTGAATATCAGGGCCATATAAATTCCAAATAATGTAGTTATCACCCTTTGAGACGGCCTGGGCGTTCGTTGTTATATAATAACGAGTTGAGAAAGGACTGCTGGTTTTAAGTGAACCATCTTCATTTACCTCATCAGTACTTAGCTCTCTGATTTCTTTGATTTCGTGCTTTGGAATAGCAATTTCGCCAAGCTCCTTGGTGAGCAGCACTACTTCACGGGAATCCTGAGAGAGTATTTGCCCAATATATCTTGAACCGTCATTCTTAATTACCAGATATGTTGTGGTGTCAGTGTCTGTTTGAGCATTGATTTTATCTGTGAATCCAATCAGAAGTATTAGTGAAAGAAAGGCAACCCATAGTTTTGAAGATTTCATATTGTTTCCCTGATTAATTTG
This sequence comes from Balneola sp., assembly GCA_002694685.1. Classification (NCBI taxonomy): domain Bacteria; kingdom Pseudomonadati; phylum Balneolota; class Balneolia; order Balneolales; family Balneolaceae; genus Balneola; species Balneola sp. The sequence continues at coordinate 638,734 of NZMW01000001.1, read as the reverse complement.
TTTGTACCGACTCAATAGACAGTATTTAGACTGCTGAATTTATTAACAGTAAATAAAACGGCGCATAAATGTCTTAAATTGTATGGTTAATAAAAATAGTCAGTTTATATTATTTCATGAGTAGTAGAGAGTTAAAGGTATTGATAATTGGGAAAGTCTGGCCGGAACCTGCTTCATCGGCAGCTGGCTCGAGAATGATTGAGCTTATCGATTTTTTCCAATCTGAGGGTTATGATATCACTTTTGCTGCTGCAGCCTCAAACAAAGAATTTTCTGTTGAGCTAAATGAGTTAGGTATTCAATCAGCTCAGATTAAGCTAAACAATTCCTCTTTTGATCATTTTGTAATTGAGCTAAATCCGGATATCGTTTTGTTTGATCGTTTTATGACCGAAGAACAATTTGGATGGCGCGTTACTGAATGTTGCCCGAATGCGTTAAAGATTTTGGATACCGAAGATCTCCACTGCCTAAGACTAGCCCGACAGCAAGCATGGAAAGAAGGGAGGGAGTTCAATCAATCAGATTTGTTTAACGATACGGCTAAGCGTGAAATTGCAAGTATTCTTCGATGCGACCTCTCGCTGATAATTTCGGAGTACGAAATGAAGTTACTTAAAGAAGTTTTTCGGATTGATGAACGCTTACTTTTGCACCTTCCATTCATGTTAGATAATATTAATGAGAATACTGTAAGAAACTGGACACCAATTGATAAACGTAATCACTTTATATCTATTGGTAACTTCTTACACGAACCCAATTGGAATGCCGTATTGTATTTGAAGGAAGAGATATGGCCTTTAATAAGGAAGGAAATCCCTGAAGCTGAACTGCACATTTATGGAGCCTATTCTTCTCAAAAAGTGGAGCAACTGCATAATCCAAAGCAAGGGTTTTTAGTAAAGGGGAGGGCAGAAGACGCAAAAGAGGTGGTAGGTAATTCGAGAGTTCTTTTAGCACCTTTGCGGTTCGGTGCCGGACTGAAAGGGAAGCTGATCGAAGCAATGCAGTGTGGCACGCCGAGTGTAACAACATCAATTGGAGCTGAGTCAATGCACGGTGACCTGACCTGGCCGGGTTTTATAGAAGACGATCCCAATCTGTTTGCTGAAAAAGCAATTGAGCTGTATCTGGATGACACAAAGTTGTTAGCAGCTCAAGAGAATGGTATCCAAATTATTAACCAGAGGTACAACAAAATGGTTTGGAGAAAGCACTTCAAGAAAGGAATTGATCAAGTTTTAGATAAACTTCAAAGCCATCGGCAACAGAACTTTATGGGATCTATCTTACAATACCATATGGCTGCAAGTACCAAGTTTATGAGCAAATGGATTGAGGAGAAGAACAGGATTACAGATTAGTAGGATGTGGGGATTTCACAGATAGCAAATATTCACTTTATGAATATTCTAAAAAAATCCCATCATCCTTAAATCCTCAAAATCTGTGATCAGTACAGCTCATATTCCAGTAAGCGGGCATCTATGGTAGAGTTATAAAACTCAATGCGTTGATTGGTTCGCAATCCTATTTTCTTGGCGAGATCGAAATTTCCGGTAAATACATATCCCCACCAACCGGTAGCCTCTTGTTTGAAATAATCACCGATTCCTTCATACACCGGCTCAAGATCTTTCTCGTTTCCAATACGATCTCCGTAAGGAGGGTTCAGCATAATTACGCCCGGATCTCCTTCGGGAATCTCGGTTTCGCTGAAATCACACTTTTTCACTTCAATAAGATGGTCTAAGCCGGCAGTTCGGGCATTTTTACGAGTAGCATCAACCGCTCTTACATCATAATCAGTAGCAATGATGCGTCCTTCAAAGTCTTTGTTAGCCTTATTCTTTAAATCTGACCTTAAATCGTTCCAGCGCTCTTCATCAAAGCCAAGTATATGCTTGATACCATAATTAGGCCTTAGCAAGCCTGGAGCTTTATTCAGAGCTTGTAGCGCGGCTTCAATAGCGATAGTCCCACTACCACACATCGGATTTATAAAATGATTTCCCGGTTTCCACTTACTCGCTAAAATCATAGATGCTGCGAGTGTTTCCTGCATTGGGGCTGTGCTGGTTTCAGTCCGGTAACCACGGCGCGAAATGGATTCTCCGGAAGTATCTAAATAAATCTGTGCTCTGTCATTCTTCCAAAACACAAAAACAACACTTTTATTCAGATTAGGTCCTGAATCAGGGCGGGTACCTGTTTTGTTTCTGATACGATCCACAATCGCATCTTTTACCTTCATATTGGCGAACTGGGTGTTGGTCACCGTTTTATTATTGATGAAGGAAGTAACACTTACATATCCATGCCGATCGATATAATCTTCCCATGGGATCTTCATCAGCTCATCATAAAGCTGATCTCCATTCTGCGGTCTGCAATCTTTGAGACGATAATGAACGCGATGTGCGGTTCTAAGGCTCAGATTCAACATCATGCAGTCATTCAGCGTGCCTTCGGTCTCAATCCCTGCGTGACGTACTTTGTGAATCGGAAATCCGAGATTAGTAAGCTCATCTTTAAGGTAAGGGGTGATGCGCTTTGGGCAGGTTATGGAAATGGTGCTTTTTTGAGAAAAATCGGCCATGGAAAAGGAATTTAGGTGTTTACTACTTGTCGTCCAGAGCGCTTAGAAGTTTTTACCGAATTAAGATGCAAAACGGAAAGGATCTCAAGGTTTAAAATTACTTGATTATTTAATTTTGAGATCCCTCGTGGTCAAACTCAGAAACCTTATCTGAATTAGTTCACTCGGGATGACAAAAGTAGAGGAAAATATTTCTTTATAAAAAAAATGGAGTCTCCCTTGCGAAAGACTCCATGTAATTTGATAGAAGGTCGGGATCAGTTTACGATCTCAACAAGCTCAATATCAAAAGTCAGGTCTTTACCTGCCAGAGGATGGTTTGCATCAATCGTGATGTTTTCCTCTTCTACTTTTGTAATCTGAACCGGAACGGGTTGTCCGTTTGGTTGATTTAATTGAAGTTGCATACCTACTTGTGGCTCAACATCTTCAGGAAGCTGGTCTTTTTCAATTGATAGCTCCAGATCTTCTCTTCGGTCGCCATAAGCATCGGCAGATTCAATATTGGCTGTGGTTTTATCTCCAACTGCTAAACCAACAACAGCCTTTTCAAAACCTGGGATCAATTTGCCTTCGCCCAATGTTACTTCAAGAGGGTCTCGGGATTCAGATGTGTCAAACACAGATCCGTCTTCTAATTTTCCAGTGTAATGGACTTTTACGGTGTCACCGTCTTTTACTTTAGACAAAATAAATAAGTTATTTTTAGTTTATAGTGATTAACTGCTTTAAGATAAGGATCTTTGAGTACAATTGACGGTAATGGAGACAGGTTTTAATGATTGAAACAATTAGTAATATCAATGAGGCCCTTTCAGAGGCTAAGGTAATAGCCATGATTGGCTGCTCACCGGATATGTATCGCACAAGTAACTACGCAGCAAAATTCCTGCAGGAGAAAGGCTACAGGGTGATTCCTGTAAATCCCAAAGCCGAGGAAATCTTTGGAGAGAAATGCTACAATAGCATAAATGATATCCCTGAAGACGTCCAAATAGATATGGTGAATGTGTTCCGAAACTCAGAATATGCAGCAGATGCTGTACAAGAAGTCGCTGACTGGAAAGAGAAGACGAGCCAAAACCCAATAGTGTGGACCCAGTTAGATGTATCATCACCGGAAGCCGAACAGATCGCAGAAGAAAATCAACTCCCTTACGTCCGCAACAAATGCATTATGGTAGAGTGGGATAGGTATTTTAAGTGATATGGTGATATGGTGGGAATTAGCTACCGTATTTTCTGTGATTTGATATCATACTTTGAAGTAGCCTGGCTATGGATGTGAGCATGATTATCCGTGTTTGAGCAGTTTCTTCACCTATGATATGTCTACTCTTGAAATACCAATCCCGTGCTTCTCTTGCTGAACCGAGTGCAATTTCACAAAACCGAGCCTTTTCCTTATTTGATAGCCTCGAATAACCCTCTACTATATTTGCACTTATAGATCCAACTGACCTATATAACTGATCTGCTAGGGCAAACCTTTTTTCAGCAATAATTGAGCTGGAATCTTTCCAACAGGCATCTGATAGAAAAAGGCCAAATCTATAAGCTTCGATTTTCCAGACTATATCATTCGTGATTTCTTTTGGAACTTTATTCTCCCACTCCTTAAATGTCATTTCTCAATATTAATTCTCATTTAAAGAGTAAGAGCAAATCGAGAAGAGATCCTTACAATATTTTCAAAAAAATCACCATATATAACCGCTTCACCGAATCACTTCATATTCACAAACTGGAGAGGAACACCCATATCTTTGGATTTCAGATGTTTGATAACAGCCTGTAAATCATCAATTTTCTTTCCATCAACGCGAACCTGATCGTCTTGGATGGCTGGATTTACCTTTGCTTTCAGGCTCTTAATCTCTTTCACGATTTTCTTAGCGGTTTCCCGGTCAATTCCTTCTTTCATCGCTATATCCATTTTTAGATGCCCCTGTGAAGTGCCCTGAGGATCGCCAAAATCCAGCACTTTTGGGCTAACTCCTCTCTTAATGAAATTCTTAATCAGCATATCTTTAACTGCTTCCATTTTCATGCTTTCAGCAGCCACTAAATGTATTCTATTTTCTTTGCTGTGAAATTCTACTTCGGTATGGAGTCCACGAAAGTCGTAGCGGGTACTAATTTCTTTTAGGGTGTTGTTGATGGCGTTATCAACTTCCTGTGTGTTAACTTTATTTACGATATCAAATGAGGCCATGGGAATTCAAAATTATTGATTCAAAATTTAAAATAGATTGGAACTGGTTGGTTAGCTGGAAATATCTTACTGTCAACTGTCAATCAATCTCTTCATACTCGTCAAATTCGTCTTTCTCGAGCTTTTCGGCAATCTTTTTTGAGAGCATTTTTTCAACGAACAATTCATCTTCATCAGGAATCATCGTTTTGAAGCTACGGATTTCATCATTCAGCTTATACTCAATTTCAATAATACCTTCGGAAAACCAGGAGTAGGTAAGGAAGTCATCCCAACTAATCTTTCGATCCAGAAGTACAAGCCCCTTTTTGCGTAACTCGGGTACTAAACGGATGGTAAAACTATAGGCTCCGATTGCGATAATTGATAGTCCGGAAGTGATACGGATCGGGGTGATGGGTAAATCCGAAAAAAGAGCCGTTCGTTGCAGTCCAAACAGGATCAAGCCAATCGTTACGATATTGGGGAAGATATCTGTCCAGAATGAGCGGTTCACATAAGTAATCTCGCCATAATTACTTTTCTGATTAAACTGTTGAATAGCGGCTCCCAGAAAAAATCCAAAGGAAGAGGCATACACATTTGCCATGAAGGCTCCCGCAACAGCCTCCGGAAAATATCCGATTCTATGGAGGAATTGGAGAATCAAAAAAACAATTAAAACACCCAAAAGGGTATAGGAAAGCTTTCTTGGGTTGATTTGATCAAGATATAAAAGGCGTTTATAACCGAGCCAACTACTTATTGATGCTACTACAAATGCTGATACAACTATCCAGAGCATTGATTAATTTTGGTTAGATTTTTAACACTGAAAAATAGGTTTTGATGGACGCAACTACAACGCCAACGGGCATCGAAGTTAGCAATAAAGAACAGGTTCTGGAAATATCATGGGAAGACGGACATACTTCTGTGTTTCCTTTGTATGGTCTGCGAAAAAACTGCCCTTGTGTAATGTGCCGGGGTGGACATGGAAGTATGGGAGATTTTGAACCGGAAGCTTTTCATGAAGAGAATCCTCCGAGGATCGAGATCCGAAATATCGAACAGGTAGGAAATCACGCTATTCAGATTACGTGGGGAGACGGGCATAACAGTGGAATGTACCAGTGGCAGACTCTTAGGCGGCTGGATCCTAAAGACCATGAATAAGTTTTTACGGATGGTTAAATATTTTATTTAGAATGCATCTAAATAAACCTTAGTTTTGGGTTGCTAACTAAAAAACTCACAAATCTATTTATTTATGAAATCGTCATTTCTATCGCTTGTAATTCTTGCGATGATTTTTGTTTCTTGTTCTACACAGGAAGAAGTAAACGTATATTCAGCCCGCCATTATGATACTGATCAGGCTTTGTATGCTGAATTCACCGAACAAACCGGAATAGAGGTAAACCTTATTGAAGGTGGTTCCGATGAACTTATCGAGCGTGTGAAAAGTGAAGGACTTAATTCCCCGGCTGATATCTTGATTACCGTAGATGCGGGTCGACTTTGGAGAGCTGAAGAAGCTGATATTCTTCAACCTTTTGAATCTGAAACCTTAGCAGAACGAATTCCATCTTCTTTCCGTCACCCAGAGGGCTTATGGATCGGTCTTTCAAAACGTGTTCGTGGGATTGTCGCAAATCCGGAGACCGTAGAGAACTATGAAGAACTCACGTATGAAGATTTAGCCGATCCTCGTTTTGAAGGCCGTGTTTGTATCCGTTCTTCCAATAATATCTATAATCAGTCACTGGTTGCTTCTATGATTGAGACCATCGGAGCTGAGGCTACGGAAGAATGGGCAGAAGGAATGGTTGCAAACTTTGCCCGTGACCCACAAGGCGGAGATCGCGACCAGATTCGCGGTGTTGCTGCCGGTGTTTGTGATGTAGCCGTTGCCAATCACTATTACCTGGCGGTTATGATTACCGGAAATGACGAGGCGGATAAAGAAGCTGCTTCGAAAGTAGAATTTGTATTTCCGAATCAGGGAGAAGATGGTAGAGGAGCTCACATCAACATCAGTGGAGCCGGAATTCTGGAAAACTCTCCTAACAAAGAAAACGCGATTAAATTTCTGGAATACTTAACCACTCCGGAAGCACAAGAGTATTTCATCGGTGGAAATAATGAATATCCAATCAACGATGATGCTGAGCTTGCTGAAGTTTTAGAGAGCTTTGGTGAGTTTAAGAGCGACGCTGTAAACGTATCTGCTCTGGGAAGAAATAACCCGGAAGCCATTCAAATTATGGACCGAGCCGGCTGGAAATAAACCGGCTGCGGAATAATGAATATTGAATAAGGAACATTGAATGTTGAAGTAAAGAGCTTCGATATTTGGTGTTCCTTTTTTTGCATCAGGTCTGAAGACCTTCGCTTGTTTATGACAGAATTTGATACTCGTTACGGTGCTCAGAAGCGGTGCTCAGAAGCGGTGCTCTGGAACCAGTATTACTAGTATTAATTCGGGTCAATAATAATGGTTCATAGCCGGATTCAATTTCAATAATATATGAGCAAAGGTCTTCAGACCTGCAGCTGCTTTATGTTTTGAAGAAACTACTGCGTTTCTGATTTCCGGGATTTAGCAATGGTTCGGCTGATGATGATAACCGGAATAATCCCTACTAGAACAATCATCAATGCCGCTCCGGCGGATTCTGCCAGTCGTTCATCAGAGGCATATCTATATACCTGGACGGCAAGCGTGTCGAAGTTAAAGGGGCGCACGATAAGAGTGGCAGGCAATTCCTTCATCACATCTACAAACACCAGTAAACCGGCAGTGAGAAGTCCTCCCGACATCATTGGGATGTGAATCCTTCTTAATACTTTGCCGAAGGTGTAACCCATTCCTCTGGCGGCTTCATCCATGTTTGGGGTGATTTTTTCCATGCTGGCTTCAACGCCTCCAAATGAAACTGAAAGAAAGCGAACCAGGTAGGCGAAAACCATGGCAAACATGGTTCCACTTAGAAGAAGTCCGGTTGAAAACCCTAGTTTATCTCTAAAAAAGGCGTCTATGGTATTATCAAAGAGGCCAAATGGAATTAAAACGCCAACTGCTATAACGGATCCGGGAATAGCATATCCCAAAGAACTGATTCGATTGAACAGTTTTACAGATTTGGTTGGATTAAGTCGAGCTGAATAAGCCATCACCAAAGCCAGTGTCACTGCCAGTATTCCTGTGATTGCTGAGACCGTAAATGAGTTGAGAGCTAATTCCAGAAATTTGAAATCCAGATAATTCAGATTGGAAAAAAACATCTCCAGTAATAAAATCACGGGGAGTATAAAGCCTAATAAAACGGGCAGAAAACAAGCTGTAAATGCTGTCCAGGCTTTCAAGCCGCCTAAATCAAAACGGTTGAGTCTTTTAAAGCGTGCAGAGTTGGATTTTTCATCACTGATTCTATTTCGGGACCACCGCTCTAAAATCAATAGAACAACAATAAAGGATAAAAGGAAAGCGGCAAGCTGAGCTGCTGCTGGACGTTCACCCAACCCAAACCAAGTTCGATAAATACCGGTAGTAAACGTTTGCACACCAAAATACTGAACTGTCCCGAAGTCGTTAAGGGTCTCCATGAGGGCGAGGGCAAGTCCTGCCGCTATACCCGGGCGGGCTACAGGTAAAGCCACTCTAAAAAAGCTTTGCCAGGTAGAATATCCCATTATCCGGCTGGCTTCAAGCAGATTGGTTGATTGAGATAGAAAAGAAGATCTCGCCAACATATACACATATGGATAGAAAGAGAGTGACATGATCAAAATAGCACCCTCGATAGACCTGATGTTAGGAAACGAATAAGTATCTATGCCTAAGCCAAAGAGATTTCTGATGGTGGTTTGAAAGGGCCCGGTAATATCCAGAAAATCGGTATAGATGTAAGCCATTAAATAGGCCGGAATTGCAAAAGGGAGGATAGAAGCCCATTCAAAAAAGCGCCGCCCCGGAAACTCACACATGGTAATAAGCCAGGCAGAAGAAACCCCAACCAATATCACCCCAAAAGTTACACCAGAAATTAAAAGCAGTGAGTTTTGGATGTAGTCACTAAGCACTGTTTCAGCAAGGTGACTCCAAATTTCTCCTGCAGGAGTAAAAATTGAGAATACGACCGTGAGTATTGGAATCGAAATCAGCAGTGCAATAGCCATGCTGAATAGCGTCCATTTGGGAGATTTTTGCTGGATTTTTTTGGAATCCGGCCGCAGATTTTGAATGGTCGTATGTAGCGATTTAAGCATGGTTTAAGATACGCTTATCTCAGCTTTTATCAGACGAAATTCCAAATTCATTTTTGAGTGCAGATTGAGCTGCATGGTAGCCACACATCCCATGAACGCCACCGCCCGGCGGGGTGGAAGAAGAACAAATGTACATTCCGTCTACCGGCATCTTATAAGGGTTCCACTTCAAAACTGGCCGACCAAAGAGTTGTTTGAAATACTGTGCACCACTATTGATATCACCGCCGATGTAGTTCGAATTATATTGCTCAAAACCCTGTGCGGTAATAGTATTCTTGCTGATAATGGTATCTTTGAAACCGGGAGCAAATCGCTCTATCTGATTTTCAATGACCTCGGTTCTGTCTTCTTTGGAGTCGTTAGGAACGTGGCAATAAGCCCAAAGGGTGTGCTTTCCTTCTGGGGCACGAGTGCCGTCAAATAGACTAGGCTGAGAAAGTAAAACATACGGTTTGTCGTGATGTTTACCTTTCCAAATAACGTCTTCACCTTCTGCCACTTCATCAAAAGTGCCACCAAGATGAAGAGTGCCGGCTTTTCTGCATTCCTCATTGGTCCATGGAACCGGTTCAGATAATGCCCAATCTACCTTACAGGCACCGGGCCCGTATTCAAAGGCATCGAGTTTCTCTTTGTATTTTTTTGGAATCCGATCACCGGCAATATTAGAAATTTGTTGAGGGGTCAAATCAAATAAAACTGTTTTTGCGGAAGGTATATCATCCAAAGAATCTACTTCATGATCTGTTTGGATAATCCCGCCATTTGCTTTCAGAAGCTCAGCCAAAGCATTTGTTATGGAAGCAGTACCGCCTTTGGCGATGGGCCACCCAACTGAGTGAGCTGAACTTCCTAAAACCAATCCAAATGAAGCGCTAAAAGCATTGGTGAGTGGCATGATACTGTGCGCCGCACAACCTGCAAACAACGCTTTAGCCTTTTCTGTCTTGAATAATGAATTTGTTAAATGCTTAGCAGAATACCGGCCATACCAACCAAACCGAGCCATCAATAGCGGATGCTTAGGTAGGCGCAGAGTTCCGAAAACATCCTTAGAGAGGTAATCCCAATGGTCAACAAACTCTCCATAAAGGCGTTTGTAGGCACGGCCATCTACTCCAAGACCATCCGCAGTTTTTTCAATTGATCGATGAGCGATGGCTGCACCTCCATGATCAAGAGGGTGGGCATAGGGAATTTCAGGGTGAATGAACTCTAGCCCATACTTATCTAATCCAAGAGAGTTTAAGTAAGGCGATCCTGCCGTTGTTGGAACTACAGCTGCACAGACATCATGCAGAAAACCCGGTTCCGTTAGTTCCTGTGTTCGGGTTCCGCCACCAATGGTCGGTTTAGCTTCTAATACTATGACTTTTAAACCCTCTTGAGATAGACGAACAGCTGCACTTAGTCCATTAGGACCTGAACCGATAACTACTGCGTCATATTGTGGGTTTGAGTCTGGCAATATTCTATTGTTGAGACCTTTCTTCGGCTAGTTTTAGAGCTTCATAGGCATTGATAATTCCGCCGGTAGAAGATAGTTGAGAAAAAGGAATGCCTTCCTGAGTTCCGGGCTTATAAACAACTTGATCAACTTTGGTTACCGTTTCTAAAATAATGCTCTTAACCTCAGTTGCAGATAGTTCAGGGTAATAAGACATAATTAAAGCTGCGACACCCGCAACTACCGGTGAAGCCATGCTTGTCCCGCTTTCCATTTTATATTCGTTATTGGGATAAGTAGAATAGACATCTACGCCCGGAGCAAAAATATCTACGTTTTCTTTGCCGTAGTTACTGAAACTAGCTACCAGCATGGAATCAGATTGCCAGGAAGAAGCTCCAACACGGAGGTAATTGGTCGCAAATCCACCGTCATCATAGTAACGGGTTGGGTATGAGTCAGTAGAATCAACATTTTCACTTCCATTTCCTGAACCTGAAATCATAAGTACCCCTACGCTATCGGCATAGCGAATCGCATCATCTACATAAAATTTTCGAGGGGAGTAGCCTTTTCCGAAACTCATGTTAATCACACGGGCTCCATTTTCTGCAGCGTAGCGAATAGCATTAGCTACATCTTTATCTCGTTCATCGCCGTCAGGGACGGTACGAAGAATCATAAGCTCGATATCAGCAATACCGGTGGCGCCAAGGTTGTTATCTCTGATGGCCCCAACAATTCCTGCAACGTGTGTTCCATGATCGCTGGTGGGACCGATTACATCATTATTTCCATAAAAACGGTTTCTGAGATCGTCATAATCATCGCCGACAATATCTCTTGGGTTGAAATCCGGATTTAATCCATAATTAGCTAAGCCCTGAAGGTGCTCGTAATATTCCTGAAGTTCACTGATATCAGACTCAGTAGCACCGTTATTCAAAAGGTAGCTCATGATTTGTTTGGCCTGTTGCATTTGCTGAGTATCACCTTCTGAAATTTGCAGGTCTTCGGTAGATACGGAATCGATGTTTGAGACATTCAGTGTTTGTTTGGCAAACAAAATAGCTTGTGCTGACTGCCCAACCTGATTTAGGTTCCTGTTATTCTGTTCTACTCTTCTGTTATAGGCTTCTTCTATTTCCTGATAATATTCGTATTCCTCCAGGTTCTCTTCCGAAACTGAATCTTTACTCATACCCATATACTTATTGCTCAGCTTGGAATAGAGACGGGTGAGCTCATAGGTGTCTTTATTAACGTGCGAGCCATCCGGGCCCCCAATGAAGTTCCAGCCATAAACATCATCTACGTAACCATTTCCATCATCGTCGGTTCTGTTTCCGGGGATTTCATCTTCATTCACCCAAACATTGGCTTCCAGATCCTCATGTTCGATATCTGTACCCGAATCAATGATAGCTACAATTACCTTTTCTCCAGGAGCCTTATCGGCTAATAGCTCTGCATAAGCTTTTTCTACACCGGTACCATAATAAGGCGTGGAATTGGCAGGAGTGAGATGCCAGGTTTCAGCAGCGGAAACAGCTTCTACTTCAGTCTCCGAATTCACCTCTGATTCAGTGTTTTCGGAAGTTGTTGTTTCTGTGGTTAAAGTAGATTTAGTTCCGGCACAGCTGATTGAAAAAAGTACCAGAAAAAGAAGGGTGAAGAGCTTCGAAAAGTGATTCATAAAAAAGTATCAGGTTATTTTATTTTGATAAATACCAACGTTTAAATGTTCTGTTTCATTCTATGTAGAACAATATCTGCAGCAACAGTTGAACCAATAATAACGGTTAAAACAACAAGACTGGCAACCGGCTCCCAAATAATAAAGCCCCCAAAAGTACCGAGAACGGCTCCTAAATACTGAATGTACTGGAGCTGATCATTACTGGCATTTTTGATGAGTTTTTCAAGCTTCTTTTCGTCGTATTGCCGCAGATTGTCTTCTACAAGCGCATGTACATCAAGCTGGTTGATAAGTTTGTACAAAAGATTAGTCACCAGCTCTTCAATTACAGCGCCATGCTCATCCAGTTTGTCCGGGAGTTCATCCAAAAAGACATCCATCTTATTCAATCCATTCTCAATGCCGGTTGGGAGTTTAATAAGAGCACTTTCAACTAAATCCTGCATCTCTTGACCTTTTAAAAAACTGTAGGCTTTGAGGGCAACTTTCTCGAATGAATTTTCATCGATGGCGTCATCAATTTGGCGGATAAGTTTTTGGGCTATAGAGGATCTTACTTCAGGATCTGCAATCATCTCATCCACATAGCTAACGACCAACGCCTTAAGGTTTTCCCTGAATTCCGGGTCATCGATAATATTCTTTACGTAAACGGTAGCCTTCTCCCGATACTTTGCAATAGCTCCGGATTCCTGAATCTTATGTTTTATTATTTCAGGATTGATAAGGTCTTCAGAAACTGCGCTTGCTAAACGATAGGCAATCCGGTCTTTCTGTGCGGGAATAAGTCCCTGACCTAATATTGGCCGTCGGTGGGTGGGACGAAAGAGCATAGTGATAGCCAGCCAGTTCGTCAAAAAACCAATCAGGCCACTTATGCTAATTATGCGAAGTAGTCCTTCAAAGGAAAAGGAGAGATCAAACAGAGTAGCCGACATTCCATTAAAGTCCCAAAAGAAAGAAACCCCAAATACGGCTAATAAAATATAGGGAACTATAAACAGCAAGTTCATTAACCAGCGATGTTCACTTACTTTCTTGGGAGGGATGCTTTGTTCCGATATGGTTTCCGGAACAGAAGAATGTTTATCTACTTGTGTACGAATTAGATCCCAAAGCTGGGTTCCGTATTGTTTACTCCGCTCTTTAATGATATTTGAATTTTCTTCTTTGTCCATCCGCTTTTTTTGTGAATGCTGTACGAAGAAACACCCTATTTGTTAGCTGCTTCTGCCAATGCTAAATATTTATTCTCGAGCTTGGTCATCGCTGCTTTTTCTTTATCTGATGTGTCTTCATATCCTGCAAGATGAAGGAGGCCGTGAATAAAAATTCGTTGAAATTCACGCTCCACAGGTTCTTTAAACTCAGCTGATTGTTCTATAATACGAGGAGCACAGCAGTACAGGGTTCCTTCAATGGCCGACTGATCATCTGATTCTTGCCCGTCATCATACCGAAATGAAATAATGTCGGTTACATAATACCGGTCGAGATGTTCTTTATTAATACGAACAATTTCTTCTTCACTCACAAAAACAATTTCAACAAGAGTAAAACTTATGCTTTCCTGGTCTGAGATCATGTTAAGAATTGACTCAGCCTTCTTTTGCCGAAGCGGAACTTTTACTTCACTCTCATTAAAAATTTGAAGGGGAGAAGGAGTTTCATTGCTCAAATCATAGACCTTTAAAAGGTGAAGTCGTCATCCATAGACTCTGTCAGAGAAAGGGCAATACCGCACATCATCAAGTCTTCAGGGAGTTGAGTGAAATCGCCACTAAGTATGGAATTATCTACGTTGGCATACAGGCTACACCCTGCTGTTTTTTCAACAATCAGGCCAGATGTTTTAGATCCTGACTTCCCGAAAAAGGTAACTTGCTGAAGCATTTCACTAGCCACAAAAGCAGTGCAGTTGTGGAGTTGAAGAAAGGTATTGTAGGCATACACCGATACCATGTTCATTTGCTCTTCATTGACGTCAAGCCCAAGGTGAATTTCCAGAGCCAATTTGCGGGGCTCTTCCTCATTTTTCACTTCGAAACGGAATACATCATTCCCAAGTGGTTTTGGAGTTGTTCCAAGGACTTTTCCTATGGCGTCAATATTTTCTTTAGTAAACTGATGAATCATAAGTAATAAATTAGTGTGCCCAAATATACGGCACCAGACAATAAGTTTAAAAGAAAGACTTAATTGAGTCCATATCTGCTAATTTCTTGTTCACTGGCTTCTTTTGTATCCGGCATAGGAGGGAAACTAGATCCCATTGCTGCGTTAACTTCAGTTGCGAGTGCTTGAGCTTCCTCTGTATTGCCACTTTGGAAGTAAGCATATTGAACCAGCACTAACGACTGCCTTGCTGTACGCACTTCAGTCAGATACTGCTGAGCATCATTATTAAGTTTCTGCAGCTGCGGACGAATTTCACGCTGAGTTCGAATATCACCACGTGCTTTTGCAGTTTCTAATTCCTGATTCAGACTGTTGAATTCAGCTTCGATATTGGAAAAACGGTTTAAGTTTTTGTTCAGCATTTCAACTAAACCAGACTTGCTTGAGTTTGCAAGACGGAATGCGTCTTCTTCGAGGCCAACCTGAGCATATCGTACCGAATAAAGAAGTTTCAGTGATGTGTTAGTTTCTGAAGCTCTGAATGGAATTTTTTCTTCACCCCATTTTAACCAGTAACGAGCACTATCAACTTGTCCATCTTTCTGATACTGCTTGGCAAGTGCCATGAAGTTAAATCGGTAGTTGCTTAGCATTCTGCGAATGTTTTCATCCATATATAAATCAGGATTATTCCACTCACGGAACTGGAACTTTTCAAGACGATCTGTATAGATGTCGGTATCTATATAACCGTCCTGGCTGGCTCCAAAGTCTTTAGGAATCACGCGGTAGGCTTTACCTTCAGTACGGAAATAGTCCTGAAGATTAAGCTGACTCTGACTAGAGACCGTATTCGCAAAGTATACAGGGCGTAACCAGTTATTGGTGCGAAGTATATCAAGGATCAAACGGTCTTGAACCTGTAGATAATAAATTCGCTGACCTTGCTGATTTTGACCATAGAAACGTCCATTCACAGTCCATGAAATAGAGTCATCAAGTGAATCTACCGGCATTTCAAAATCAACACCTTTCTGTAGGATCGGGAGGGAAGTATCGGGCTTAACTCCGATTGCTTCTTTGTAGCTCATGTCTTCAGAGAATGCTTTTTTAAGCATGTCTTTATCTACGGGGATTTCAATGTCCTGAGGTTGCCACTGACTGATCCCTGAAGTAACTCGTTCCACTTCATCATCTGATAGTGAAATAGGAAGAGGTGCAGACTCATGTGACCATTGGTCACGGAGCTGCTTGATATACCAGTCTGTGTTTAACAGACTCAGACAAACAATTCGAACGTCAGTTCTTATTCCCTCCACTTCCTGAGCATACCAAAGAGGGAAGGTGTCATTATCACCATTGGTAAAGAGGATAGCATTTGGCGCCACTGACTCAAGTAAATTTCTCGCATAATCAGGTGCTACATATCGCTCGCTGCGGTCGTGGTCATCCCAATTTTGATAACCCATCCATACAGGTGAAGCCAACAGACATAAAGCCACAGTTGCATAGCCTATAAATTTATTATTGGCATATTCTTTAATCATCTCGATGATTCCAGTGACCCCCAGCCCAAGCCAAATTGCAAAGGCAAAGAAGGAGCCCACATAGGCATAATCACGCTCCCTGGGTTGATAGGGTGGTTGATTAAGGAACACAATAATGGCCAGACCGGTGACTATAAAGAGTGCGAGTATGGCTGAAGCTCGTTTCCAGTCGGAGGTGAAATGGAAAATCATTCCAAAAAGACCAAGTATGAATGGTATAAAGAAATAGGCATTACTGGCGGGGTTGTCTGGGTACTGAGGCTCCTGAATGCCGGACCTCCAGCCGGCATCTTGGATATCAGCTTCCCTTCCAATGAAATTCCAGTTGAAATACCGGATATACATATGGTTTACCTGATAATCCCAAAAGTAATCCCAGTCAGAATCGTACTGCGCATAATATTCTAGGTGATTTGGTGCAGGTGAATAACGGCGCGGAAAAAACTCTTCATTGTTGCGATCAATCTGACCGGTTTGCTCGTTGAAATTATTTCCTTTTAAAATGGGAGTAGCACCATACTGTTCCCTTTTCAGATAACTGATAAAAGCTTCTACCGTCTCAGGGTCATTTTCATCAATGGGAGGATCTGCAATAGAGCGGATCATAATTACTGAGTACGAAGAGAACCCAATCAAGATCATAGCGTAACTGATGGCAACGATATTGGCGATGCGCTTTTTGTTTTTATGGGTATAGTAAATAGCATAGGCAACGGTGGCCATAAAGAGGAAGATGAACGTAAGCGGTCCGATAAGTCCATAAGTAGCATCATCTACGCTGTTAGCGATGGTGGGTATACTTTGGATGGTAAATGGATATACCGTGAAGAAGGCTATGACTGAACCGACTCCCATCAACAAAAACGATTTCCACTCAAATTCTTTAAGCTTGAAGTACACTATGAGTGCTACAAAGAAGAGGGCCAGCAAATTCAGCAAGTGAACTCCAATAGCTATACCGAACATGTAGGCAATCAAAACCAGCCACCTTTCATTATAAGGCTTATCGTAATTTTCAGCCCATTTTAATGCCATCCAAACTACAATAGAGGTGAAGAACATCGACATGGCATACACTTCGGCCTCAACTGCACTAAACCAAAAGGTGTCGGTAACCATAAAGCTAAGTGCGCCAACCAAAGCACCGCCATACATCCCGATTTTATCCATGATATCCATTTCATCAGGATCGCCTTTCCATTCGCGTACAAGTCGTACCACAATCAGATATAAAAACATCACCGTTAATGCAGAACTCAGCGCACTTATAAAGTTGATGCTAAGGGCAATGTATTCAGTAGGCATGAACATTGAGAAGATGCGACCGACTATAGAATAAAAAGGTGCTCCCGGCGGGTGATTAACCTGAAGGCCATGTGCTACAGCTATAAACTCACCGGCATCCCAAAAACTGGCCGTAGGCGCGAGTGTTAGCGTATAAATGACAAGTGAAACAATAAAGGTAAAGAGAGCGAGGTACTTGTTGGTTGTTTTATGGTCTGAAAACATGAAATCTTGTTTAACTGCTCAAAAAAGTTTGGATATTCGTGGATAACATTTTATGATAGGCTCGCAATTATAAGCACAGCCTAATACTAATCAAAATCTAAGATACATAAGAATTTAAACTTCTCGCAGCTAAAACGGGAAAGTTCGAATGGTATTTTAAACTTTAAAACATCTTTATGTCGGCAAATTCAAAACAACGTTTTTCTTCTAAGCTAGGTATGATATTAAGTGTACTTGGTATTGCAGTTGGGACGGGTAATATTTGGAGATTTCCAAGAATCGCAGCTCAAAACGGAGGAGAAGAAGGAGCAGGAGCTTTTCTGTTTGCCTGGGCTTGTTTTCTAATCCTCTGGTCTATACCTCTTATTATCGCTGAATATGGAATGGGACGTAATGGCCGGAAAGGGGTTGTAGGTTCTTTTGTTGAATTAATCGGAAAGAAAAAAGGCTGGCTTGGTGGTTTTGTGGCATTTGTTGCCACCGCTATTATGTTTTACTACAGTGTGGTTGCCAGCTGGTGTGTCTATTATCTAATCACATCCATTACCTCAGCTTTACCCGCAGACCTGCAGCAGGCTAATATGATATGGGAAGGCTTTCAGGGATCTAACTTCCCAATAATAGGTCACGCTTTTGTGATGGGGGTCGGAGGCTTTATTGTAATTAAAGGAATCTCCTCTATTGAAAAAGTGAATAAGGTTCTGATTCCATCATTACTCTTGGTTCTTGTAGTATCACTTATTAAAGCACTTTCGCTGGAGAACAGTGGATTAGGTCTGGAATATTTGTTTACCCCAGACTGGGCAACGTTGAAGAAACCTGAAATCTGGCTGGAAGCTCTAACCCAGAACGCCTGGGACACTGGAGCAGCGTGGGGTTTGATTCTTACTTATGCGGCTTACATGCGAAAATCTGATGACGTGACCATTAGTGCTTTTCAGACGGGTATTGGAAATAACATCGTTTCTCTGGTATCAGCGATGATCATTTTCTCGACGGTATTTGGGACTTTAAGCCCACAAATGGGAAGTGGAGAGATATTGGAGGTTATGAAAACTTCAGGCCCTGCCTCTACAGGTTTAACCTTTATCTGGATGCCGCAGCTGTTTGCTAAAATGGGAGGAGGCGGCATCTTTGCTATTCTATTCTTTCTTGGTCTAACGTTTGCAGCCTTTAGCTCATTGATATCTATGATTGAAATGGCGGTTAAAGTATTTGTAGATATGGGAACCGACCGTAAGAAGGCCACATTTATTATATGTGGAGCCGGTTTTGGGTTTGGAATTCCATCAGCATTAAATCTCACTTTCTTTGCCAATCAGGATTTCGTTTGGGGAGTAGGATTGATGGTTTCAGGTGCCCTGATCTCTTATGCAGTTATTAAATATGGAACTACCAAATTCCGGGAAGAACTTATCAATACCGAAGAACGCTCAGCTACTTTAGGCCCTTGGTGGGAAATTATCATCAAGTATGTAGTGCCTATCGAAGTGGTTACTCTTTTAGGATGGTGGATGTATCTGTCAGCAACCTCATACGCTCCGGATACGTGGTACAACCCGTTGAGTGCATTTTCTGTAGCAACAGTACTGTTACAATGGGCGCTTGCTGTAGCTCTTGTATGGTTCTTTAGAAAGCGATTGATGTCGAGCAAGGAAGCTGATACCGTAGATTTCTAAAATAGAATTAAAAAAAAAGCCCCGACTTCTAATCGGGGCTTTTTCAATTAATTGCTTTGTTGTGATTCGTCCTGATTCTTGTTTCTCATCTTGTCAATAACAATAGGGACAAGGAAAAATGAGAAAGCAATAATTACGACGATCACAGAAAATAGATCGATTTCCATTTTGATAGATTATTTGGTGAAATAGAATCCCATCTTGGTCAGAACTGAAGTTCTCAACTTAACGGGTGATGTATCTTTTGGGGCCATCCGAAGAATCCGGAAAGCCAATCAAAATGGACTATAAGTGAGAGTGGAAGGGAAAGATAAGCGTTCTGATGGTTTGGCTACCATGAATCAAATCAGAAAAACCCAGATAACTTAAGCTGGGTGTCGTTAAATCTGAATCATTCAGAAAATAAGTGAAGCTGTATTCACGAGTCTCTTCTTCTGTGCTAGATTCAAGAAGATGTTCTCTTAGTTGAGTGCTGCTTTCGGCAGTGTTGGAATCAGAAAAAAGAACCCCCTGACTTTCCGGACCAAAAGGATTTTCACTACCTCCTAAAACGGCTTCAATTTCAGCTGAATGAGTTTTTTGTACAGCCTCAGCCGAAAGATTGAAGCTACTGCTTGAGACAAGCAGTAGAAGGAAAGTAAATATGGAGAGTTTCAATTTCATTAACTCAAAGATACAAAGAACTCGCTCTACTTTATAGCAGCAACGGGTGTACACATAAGTATGCTATCCAGAATAATAACTAGCTAATCATAAATAACAAGCAGTTTAGAATTATAGGCTCATTTCGGTAAGTATTTGTTCTATCTCATTCTTAAGAATTGGATTAAAAGGCCGATAATTATCCTAAGGTTTAAGAAGTCATAACTCAGCAAACAGGTTGAATAAAAATGAATGTTCTGTTGTGACAGCTATGGCCTTTTAAAATCAACTATACAGTAAGAATAGGTTAAAGCATTATGATTAAAGTGCTTATTGTTGATGATTCAGAAATTGACCGAAAACTTATTTCCTATGCACTAAATAAGGAAACAGGAATTGAGGTGGTGGGGACTGCCGAAAATCCCTATGTGGCCAAAGACCTTATCAAGCTTTTGAAGCCGGATGTCATCACTCTGGATTTACATATGCCCAGAATGGATGGATTGACTTTTCTGGCTAAGATCATGGAGCTGAATCCTTATCCGGTAATCATTGTCAGTTCTTATACTCCCAAGAATAGTTCCTATGCTCTTAAAGCGCTTCGTATGGGAGCCCTGGATACGATTTCAAAGCCGGGACTCGAGTATGACGTCAAAGAGTTTTCTAAAAGACTGATCCAAACCGTACGTGTGGCTTCAACGGCCAGAATACAGTCACCCAATATTAACAGAACAGTTAATAAAGTCTCAACAAAGGTAAGTAATGCAGGCAATAAAATTATTGCTATCGGTTCTTCAACTGGTGGGACCAGGGCGCTTGAATTTTTACTGAATGAGTTGCCTGCAGGTCTACCAGGAATTGTGATTGTACAGCACCTTCCAGAGTCTTTCACTAAAAGTTTTGCAGACAGGCTAAATAAAAATTCTGTATTAAATATAAGCGAAGCGACTGATAACGTAGAAATAAAACCCGGTTCAGTTCATATAGCAAAAGGTAACAAGCATATGGTTGTTCAGAAAAGGGGCGAGAAAAGCTATATAAGAGTGACTGGTGGAGAGAAAATTCATTATCACCGCCCCAGTGTTGATGTTCTGTTTAATTCAGTGGCTGAAGAATTCGGACCTATGGCAACGGGAGTAATATTGACAGGAATGGGCTCAGATGGAGCAAAGGGTTTACTGAAGATGAGAGAAAAAGGAGCCTATACTATTGGACAGGATGAGACATCAAGTGTAGTATATGGGATGCCAAAAGTAGCATATGAACTTGGTGCGGTTAGTAATCAATTACCTTTGGAAGAAATTCCTGACAAGATTATTGAAGCCGTAAGTAGTCCAAAAAGCAGCTCATTAAAAACTGCTTTAAGCCAAGATCTAAATTAACATTATATAAGAAGTACTGTAATGAACTATCTCGAAAACGAATTACGGAATCTAGTAAGGAAGGACGATAAGATCTTTGATTTTCTTCAGGAATCGTCCCTTGATGGACTTTGGTACTGGGATTTAACAAACCCTGAAGAAGAATGGATGAATAATACTTTTTGGGAAAGACTGGGTTATGACCCGGATAAAATGCCTCATAAATCGAGCGCTTGGATGGATATCATCAATCCTGAAGACCTTGAAGTCGCCAAGCAAAAAGTTGCCGAGCATATAGAATATCCTGATAGGCCATATGACCAAATTACCCGGTATACTCATGCTGATGGGCATACCGTATGGATCCGTTGTCGCGGTATGATTATGAGGGAAAAAGATGGAACGCCCATACGCATGCTGGGGGCACATACTGATATAACAGCGGTTAAAAAGAAGGAAAAGATACTTGAGAGATGTAACACAGCGGCGAATATTGGGTACTGGGAAATCAACATAGAAAAGAATCAGGTTACATTTAGTAACATGATGAAGCAGATTCTAGGGCTGCCTGCATCAAATGCTCCACACCGTAAAGGTCCTATTGCCTATTTCCATAATGAAAAAGAACGCTCTAAGGTAGAAGATGCCTTCGCTACTGCCAGAGAACTAAAGTCTGAGCAACAAAGAGAAGCATTGATCATGACTGAGAGTGGAACAGAGAAGTGGGTCGAGATTCTGATTATACCTGAATTTCGGGCAGACACTTACACCAAAGTATTTGGAACACTTCAGGACATAGATGAGAGGGTCAGGGCGTCTATGAAGATTGACGAGCTACTCAAAAAAACAGAAAAGCAAAATGACCGCCTGATGAATTTTGCCCATACAATTTCTCATAACCTTAGATCGCAAGTAGGCGGTGTGAGTTCTCTTGTTGAGCTCATGGAGATGGAAAACTCGAGTATTGTTGAAGATGAATTATTCAAATATTTAAAACTAGCCTCAAAAAAGCTTTCTGAAACGGTAGTACACTTGAGTGAAATTGCTGTTGGTGACGAATTCAATGAAGAAGATTATGTACCTCTTAATCTACGATCACTTATAGAGAGCTGTGTAGACAGTATCGTAACTTTTGAAGAACTCAATTCCATTGAAATTCAAAATCAGGTTCCAAATGATTTCATTATTTATGGAATAGAGGGATACGTTGAAAGCATTTTGCACAATCTCATCACTAACGCAATAAAGTATCGGGATGCTGAAAAGTCACCATTTGTGAAGATTAGTGCTGGTAAAAAAGGAAATCAGAACATCTGGTTCGCTATAGAGGATAACGGATTAGGCATAGATCTAAATAAGCACGGAAGAAAACTTTTTGGCCTGCATACTACTTTTCATGAACATGAAGACTCATCGGGTGTAGGGCTGTTTGTTACAAAGAACCAGGTCCTTGCCATGGATGGTGATGTAGAAGTAGAAAGTGAACCGGGGGTTGGATCTACTTTCAAGGTGATATTGCCACAACGTGAGACCAAGGCAGCTGCAAAAAGCTAAGTGTAGACCATTTCCGTTTCTTTAATAGGTATCCAAACTTCTTTATGAGCCTCCGGGAAGTAATCTTCCTGCATAAATCAGCGATCTTCATATTGTTTAGGAGGAAGCGAGGCAATGAAACTAAGACAAGTATCAAGCCAATTTTTTAAATCGGAGTCGTCACTTAATCCATCAGGAGAGACATAAATCATACCCTTCATAGCTTTTCCGGTAAAATCCATTTCTTTAGCATGAGGTTTTGATAAACATGCTTCATATTGATTTGGGCCAACTCGAGCCATTAGCTGATTTTTAACAATGCCAAAAGCCATATGTCCGGCAACCATAAAGCAAAGTCCGCCAAACATGTTCTTTTCAACTACATCCGTTCTTTCTGAAATCTGCTCACGTATTCTATGAGCCAGACCTTCATCGTAAGCCATTTTTGTAATTAGGTTGTTTAGCTGAATTAGCGTAATTATTGAATTATAAACAAGAGGGTAATTTATAGCTTCATTTGCCAATATCCGACATCCCGCCATTCTCCAAATTTGAATCCCACTTCCTTAAAGTGTGCGACTTTTTCCATCCCAAACTTCTCATGCAACGCAATACTGGCGTTATTCGGAAGCGTGATTCCACCGATAACAAGATGTATATCAAGTTTTTGAAGCTCTGTAAATAACGCTTGATACAATTTGGTGCCCCAGCCTTGGCCTTGTGAAGATTGATCTATATAAACGGAAATCTCTACAGAATAGCGATAAGCAGAACGCTCTTTCCATTTGGTTGCGTAGGCATACCCGATGAGCTTGCGACCTTTTTCTGCCACTAGCCATGGAAGCCCCTCCGATTTAACCTTATGAATTCGATGATCAAGTTCTTTTTCGCTGATTTCCTGTTCTTCGAAAGAGACCGTAGTCTCGCGGATGTAGTAGTTATAAATATCTATGATAGAAGAGAGATCAGTGTCTTGGACAGGACGTATCATAAATAGAAGAGCTAATTCCGGTTTAGTAGCCAAACATGTTCTTTTGCGGAGATTCCACCCAAAAAAGAAGGCAGATGTTTAGTAGTCAAATGATTCACCTTATAGCTGTTGCTGTAGTGCTCATGAATCTCATCTTCCGAAATAGAAAAGGGCGGACCACTAGCAAGCTCCTGATCATATTCGAAGGATAGAATAAGTTGTGGAGCTTTATGAGTGATATTCAGTAAGTGAACCGAGTATTGTTTGCGCATTTCATAGGGAAGGGCTACCAATGCAGCGCGATCATAAATAGCATCAATCTCACCGAGCATTTCTTTTGTTAAATCAAAAACATCACCAACAAAGATATCGATATTATTGGCTGTGTAGTGTTTAAGTTTATCATCAATTTTGATGTTTGGTTCCAGCTCTAATTCTTCAAACAATTGCAGAACGGCCATTTCATTTAGTTCAACTCCGGCAACTCGATATCCCTCAGAAAGTAGCCACCCGATATCCAGAGTTTTTCCACAAAGAGGAAGAAAGATTCGCTGACCTTTATCCAGAGAAAGCTTATCAGCATACTGAATCAAGAGAGGATGGGGAATGGGATTATGAAAACCAATTTGATTGTTTTTCCATTTTTGATGCCAAAAATCAGGGTTCATTCTATTGCTTGCTTTCTCGATGATAATTTATCGTTCATTGAATCCTTTTCCGGCAAAGATCTTAGGGGTGCATCGTTCAATTCTATCTATCCGGGTTTTAGATTGTTTGGCTCCCGAAAAGTGGAGAATGTAACCGCGTTGGCGTCCTGGTGTGAGGGCATTAAAAGCTTTATTGAAATCAGGGTCTTCATGCAGCTTTTCTTGTAACTCTACCGGCATATCAAATTCTGAGGTTTTTTTATACTCTACAGTCAAACCGGCTTTCTCTACGTCTATAGCCCTTTGTATGTACTCTCTTATTAGTGATTCTTGGTCAATAATTTCCTGCAGATCAGTAAAACGCAGATGTCTCCCTGCCTGCATGTTTTTTGTAGGTTGAATGAGATTATTCTCAGGGTCTTCTATCAATACTCCCTTAAAGAAGGAAAGGGCACAGTAGTCTTTAAAGGCACTTAGAATAATAACATTTGCTCCTTCGTAGGTATAGCAAGGCTGATACCATTTAATCTCCTCAGTAAGGTCAGATTCCAGAAGATACTGCCTGAGCTGGCGGAGTTCTTTTGGCCAGTTTTTGGCCTTGTCTAAAAATTCATCAACTTGTGGATTCATGACAATTGTTGAGTGGGTTTTCCTTTCTAACTAATGCCTAAAAAATAGTAAATCACCTAGTTCTTACTCACCTTTTCTTTGTTAGAAGCATCCAAAGCAGTTCCAACTCCAATTCCAATCGCTATACCAAGTCCCAGCCAAAGACCTAAATTATCGAGAACTACCCCAAGAGCAACTCCAATTGAAATGCCTAACGCAATACCAATATTGGTATAATTTTTTTTACCCTTTGAGTTTCGACTCATAATGGAAATTAAATTTAGGAGATGGATTCTGATAGATAAAATTTATAAGACTAAATAAGTGTCTAATTCATTACCGATCGGAATTAAAGTTTTTACTTTTTCTTATCCAAATGATACCGAAGTGCCATTTGTAAACAAATTCTGAGCTCCTTCTCTGGGAGTGGGGCATCTGCAGGTAAAAGTATAGCTCGGTTACCTTCAAAATTCAGTTCATCACGAAACATCGTTCGGTAGCTTTCAATAAGCGATGTATTGCAGCTTACGTACACTCCAATCTGTTCAGGATTTTTCTCTTTCCAGTCAATACGAACGGTGGTTCCACTTTTAGGACGTTTGGTTAGATAAGCCGGCTCGCTCCACTTCAGGGTTTCTTCGAGCTCACCCACACCTTCGGTTTGGTCAGCCACTTCATAAATAAGTTCCCGAAGCCGATCCATCTTCGGCCTAATATGATCCGGATAACCGCTGAATTTTTCTTTAACCCCGCTATGTTCAATTTCATGCATAAATATAACTCAGAACTCAAATCTCATTACTCAATACTCAATACTCAATACTCAAAACTAATCAACCCCAAATTCAAATTCCTTAGGCGGTTCCACTCCTTTTAGATGCTCCACAAAGTAATCCCATCGCTTCCGCATCATGTAATCTTCACCATAATAACCATGCCCGCGATTAGGAAACATAATCATATCAAAATCTTTATTGGCTTCAATAAGAGCATTCACAACTAACAGCGTGTTGTAAGGAGGGACGTTGGTGTCCAAAGTGCCATGCGTGATAAGCAGCTTGCCTTGTAAGCTATCTGCCACTAGTTGGTTGGCTTGGTTGTCGTAGTTGGTGGATTGATCGTCTGTAGCGCCGTCTATGTTGGTGGCTTTCAGTAATCCCTGCCATTTCTCTCCCCAAGGGTCAGCATAGTTTCTGTTATCGTGATTTCCTGCACCCGATACAGCCACATCATAAAATTCAGGATAAGCAAAAAGTGCACGGGTAGAAGCAAAGCCACCGCCGGAGTGACCAAAAATTCCAACTCGGTCTATATCCATCCAGGAGTGGCGTTCGCCAAGCTGTTTGATGGTGGTGATTTGGTCGGGAAGACCGTTGTCGCCCATGTTGCCGTAGTAAAACTCATGAAATGACTTAGATCGTCCCGGTGTGCCCATAGCATCAACTTCAACCACGATAAAGCCAAGTTCTGCCAGTGCTTGTTTATCAGATCTGGAGGCGCGGAAAGAACGGCTGCCAACGCTGCCAGATTGGGGGCCCGGATATAGGTAATTCAATACGGGGTAAGAGCTGGAGGAGCTGAAGTTCGAAGGCTTATACATCAATCCATATAAATCAGTCTCGCCATCACGTGCCTTCACGGAAAAGGGAACAGGAGGCACCCAACCATTTGCCTGCAATTTGGAGATGTCGGCGGTAGCAAGATTGACAAGTTCTTCACCATTATGATCTCTGATTACCGAAACGGGAGGAGTGGTTGGTGTAGAATAGGTATCTACGAAATAGCTCCCTGATTCGTCCATTTCTATCTCATGATTTGCCTCTTCTGGAGTGAGTAACTGTAGTTCCGAACCATCAAAATTGATGCGATAAAAATATTCAAAATAGGGATCGCCTTCTTCGCGGTTAGCTCCGGTAAAGTATATAACCCGATTCTCTTCATCTATATGCCGAACCTGATGGACAGCCCAATTTCCGGAGGTTATTTGGTTTTTTAGTTTTCCGGTTTGAAGGTCATACAGATATAAATGTCCCCAGTTATCCCGCTCAGAAAACCAGATGACTTCATTGCTTTCATTCAGTACATGCCAATTGATCAAATCATTACCGGATTCAAAAAACGTATCTGTTCCTTCCTTCAGCACAGAACGAACACGTCCGGTATTTGGATCAGCTGTTTGAAGATGAACATCCTGATGATCCCGGGAGACGGAAGCAAAAGCCAGCGTGTTGCTGTCATCACTCCATTCATTATCCAAAAAATTACCGCCCCAACCAGCTATATGATCAGTGATTGTTGAACGCTGTGGATCGGGATCTTTTCTAAGCCTGACCACACGAGGTGAAGGCTCAAGATTAATAACAACCCGGTGTATTCTGAAAATCAGACTGTCTCCCGGAAGGGGATATTTCCATGCCTGTAAGTTTGGATGTCCTACCTTTGTGGAAGCCAGATACATTTCACCAACACCGCGAGCATCCTGTTGAAAAGTAGATATTCGTTTTGAATCGGGAGACCACAGCAAAACCGGTCCGTCTCTTTTCACCCAGCCGGCATTATTGGTTGCATAGCCAAAGTCTTCCTGACCATCGGTAGTTAGTTGAGTCACTTGCCCGGTTTCCAGATTTCGCATGTAGAGGTTATAGTCCTCAATGAATACGGCTTTTTTACCATCAGGAGAAACTGATTCATTCCAATTGGGCCGTTCTGTTTCCCCGGTGACTTCGCAGTTGTAGTTTGATAACCCACAGCGATAATCATCACCGGCGGAAGAGAAGGTAATGGCTGAACCTTCATCACTAAACTCAAAGCTTCGGAATGGGAGTTCTAGAGGGGTTACTTCCTCATCCATCATTCCGGAAAGAACATCAGCCAGGCGCTCGTGATCAAAAGCTCGCTCTGCAGTTCCCTCGGCGGGATGAGCAATCATAATTTCTGTTCCTTCTTCCAAAGAATGGCGATAAACTAATCGCTGGTCCTCGAGCCACTCTTCCCCGGAAATGTTACCATAAACCAGAGAGTTGGTATGACTGGATAGAAATTTTTCAGCTCTTTTATAATCTTCTTCTGTTACTTTTTCGGAATACATTTTGCAACCCGAAGAAATTATAAGAAGAGATATGATAGCAAATACTACAGATGAGGAACGTTGAGAAAACAAGTGCATTCGAAAGGTGATTTAATTTTTTGAAGTATTGCGAATATAGAGAATCATCATAATTCTTCAAGTAAAAGGTTGTAGGGTAAAGAGGAGGATACACTAAATTTGTTTCAAGGAAAGCTGTTTTAAGAAATCATTTAAAAAAGAGTTTCTTAAGAAGGAAAGCCTGTCTATGTTAACCGCGATGAAATTTTTACGATCAATATTAGATTTCTATATACAGAGCAGTATCCATGTTGGGCTTGCTGTGATGTCGATAGCCGTGCTTTCTGTTATGCAGCTTGGCTTTGTACCCGAGCCGACTTTATTGCTGTTTATATGGCTGGGAACCATATGCGGTTATAATTTTGTGAAGTATGCCGGTATCTCCAATCGGCATCATCTTCAGAAGACCAATAACATTCTGCTCATTCGCCTTTTTTCGGTTTGCTGCTTTGCCGGCTTTTTGTATTTCGGTCAATTTTTGCCGTCAGAGGTTTGGTACACTTCTGGTTTTTTTGGAGCATTAACGGGACTCTATGCGATTCCATTTCTCTGGAAAAGAAACCTCAGAAGCATAAAAGGACTCAAAATATTTATAATCGCGACCGTTTGGGTGGGAATGGCAGTGGTAGTTCCGCTTCAATATCATCATATGGGCTTTGGAGAACGTACACTTTATCAAATGGCCGAGATATTTTTGTTTGTAGTGATGTTAATGCTTCCATTTGAAATCCGGGACTTGAAATATGATGAGCCGGAGCTTGCAACCATTCCACAAGTTCTTGGAGTAAAGAAGACCAAGTGGCTGGGTACTTTTTTAGCCGTTGTTTTAGCCGTGATAATTCTATCTCAGCAATACGTGTACGAAAACTACCTGCCCGTTAACCTGACAGTAGTTGCCGTTGCGCTACTTTTTGTCTGGTTAAGCAGTAAAAATCAGGGTAATTATTATGCTTCGTTTTGGGTAGAAGGCATACCTATAGCGTGGCTAATTGCTTATCTGTATACTTAGTTTTAACTGTCTCTGAGCTTAAGCTTTGCCACAGCCTCAATGTGGTAAGTCTGTGGAAACATATCTACAGGCTGCACTTCTTCAATTTCGTAGACCTTGTTAAGTTCTTTCAAATCACGAGCCATAGTTGAACTGTTACAGCTTACATAGACGATGCGCGGGACTTTCAACTCGGATAGCCTTTCAACTACATCAGGGTGCATTCCGGCACGGGGAGGATCTGTAATAAGGACATTTGGAGCCCCGTATTTATCCACCATTTCCTGCGTAAATACGTCTTTCATATCGCCTTTAATGAAAGAGACATTATCAACCTTGTTCTCTTTAGCGTTGAATTTGGCATTTTCTACGGCCACATCAACAAGCTCAATGCCAAGAACGCTTTTAGCCGGTTTGCTCATGAATAAGCTTAACGTGCCGACCCCACAGTACAAGTCGTACACCACATCGCCTTCTTTCAGTTCAGCATAGTCGCGGGCAATCTCATAAAGATTTTCAGCCTGTGCAGTATTAGTCTGGAAGAAAGCATTAGGGTGTATTTTGAAGGTGAATTCACCGATTTCATCAACAATGAAACCGGGGCCATATAATACTTTTTCAATTCGCCCAACGGCAGTAGGACTTTTGGTGTCGTTCACATTATTCACCACGGTTGTGATGAATGGAAATTCCTCAAGCAACGCATCAGTCATCTTTTTCATGACTTCCTGATCGTCTTGATAGGTGACCAGATTCACCATAAAATCATCGGTATGATGAGAATTACGAATCATAACGTGGCGCATGAAGCCTGTATTCTCAAAAGTATCATAAGGCTCAATTCCTTCTTTGATGCAGTAATTGCGCACAAAATCGAGAATTTCATAAGACTCCTTTACCTGAAGATGGCACTCTTTGATATTCAGAATTTTATCAAATCGCCCCGGCGCGTGGAGGCCTGCTGCAAAGGCAGAGTCATCTACATATTCATCCCGCCGGACTTCTTCTTCAGTAAGCCACCTGCGAGAACAGATGCTGTACTCCATCTTATTGCGATAATAAAATTCTTGGTCTGCACCAACGCCTTCCTTAACAATACTGCCGTCAAGTCCACCAATTCGTTCAATATGATCACGAACCTGCTGACTTTTAAACTCTAGTTGTTTAGAGTAGGGAATATGCTGCCAGCTGCATCCGCCACATACTTTAGCATGTTGGCACTTTGGGTCGATACGATGGGCGCTTGGTTCCAGCAGCTCGAGAAGTTTAGCTTCCCGGTAATTCTTTTTCTTTTTGACGATCCGAGCTTTCACTTTGTCACCAGGGGTGGTTCCCGGTACAAAAACTGCGAGCCCGTCAACTTTTGCTAAACCTTTCCCTTTAAATGCCGCTTCAATTATATCTAATTCTACTTCCTGACCTTTTTTAAGCGACATATTTATACTTTTTCTTCTCTGTTAGCTTCGTAATACGTTTGAAATTGAATGTTAAGAGCGAGTTGTTCACTCGAAACTTCGGCTAGTTTTTTTGAGGTAGTCTCAAGCTGGCGTAGTGCAATATTGGTAAGTGTCTGAAGAAACTTAACTGCAATTTGTGGATGACGGTCTCTTAAAACCTCAAAATCAGGTTTGAAAAACCCCATCAAGTCACAATCCGTAACACATTTAGCTGATGACTTTCTGCGAAGATTGTACCCGATAGACAAAGCTCCAAAACTATCAGGGGACTCCAAAGTAAGCTGAGAAATGATATCTTCCGTAGTGTTTTCATCGGGAGTACCAATGGTAAGCTCTATGGTTCCATTCTCAATAAAATACATGCCTGTTCCGGGATCGTTTTTATAGAATACAAACTCACCCTCTTTATAGCTTCTGCGGTGGCAAAGCTGCAAAAACTCGTACCGCTCGGCTGGGTTTAGATTTGCCAGGAACTTCGATTTGAAGACGATGTTCGACTGATCTTTAAGTCGTTTTACTTTATCAAACATGACATGCAATTAAGGTTAAAAGGAGTGACCAATACCAAAGCTGAAATATAGTTGCTTATTATTTAACCAACCAGCTTGAAGGTCGTGCAGGCGGAAGGTAAAATCAAACCGAACTACCACATATTCCCAATCTAATCGGAGGCCGGGTCCGCTGCCCACAGCAACTTGGTTATAAAAATTATCAAAACGAAAACGTCCTCTTTCCAGCCTATCCTGATTGTTTTGGTCACGGAAATCATTTTCAGGACCATACCAAACATTTCCGGCGTCCATATATAAGGCAGCCATCCAGTTAGCTCCTAAAAAATCCCGAATAAAAGTTTGCCTGATTTCAGTAAAAGCTGCGAGTTTAATTTCACCACCGGGTATGTTAACATTGTCTGTGGAAATATCACCCGGACCTAACTGAAAAGGAGCCCAGCCACGAATGTCATTACTTCCTCCGGCAAAAAACCTTCGGTTAAGTGGAATTGAAGTGGAGCCCCCATAAGGTTGAGCAAATCCGCCAAATAACCTCCACGCAAAAACACCAGAATTTGAAATAGGATAGTATCTGCGATAATCGGCCGAAAGTTTAATAAATCGACTGTAGCTAAGGTTGTTTTCACTGAGTCCAAACAGAGAAGGTAGATTTCCTTCCAGAGTATCAGGAGTTGATAAATAGTTATCAATGGCATAGGGAATGTTCCCGCCAATGGAGAAGGAGTACTCACTGAAATAGCCTCTATTGCGCTTGATGAGGTCTGTATTCTGGCTACGGAATGTGTAACGAACAATAGAGGAGACCTGAGGATTGAAGTCCTCCAAAATTCGTTGAAGCTCAAATGCGTCTACAATAGTCCCGTCTTGCAGGGTATCGGTTCCAAACTCATTTCTAAGATTTCGGATGTAGGAATCTGAGGGGTTTGTATCAACCAGATCCAGCTCAATCAAATCAAGGAAACTTGAAAATTTCTGGGTGTGATTAACTTCATACCGCATATTAAATCCAACGTCAGAGTTAATATCGAAAAGTAGTTGATCAGATCTGCTGTATGATAACAAGTATCTCGTAACACCACTGGTAAAGCCCGGGCGGTTGTCAAGAGATCGGAAGGGGAAGTTAAGCCGTGGCACCGAATACTCAGTTCGCAACTCGTAGCTTCTGAATACGGAGGATTGAGTTGCGGTCGTATCAATTTCTTCCAGAACGGCCGGACTCACAAACTCAAAGCTTGCATTGGCTCCAATAACGAGATTCTCTGCATTTCCGAACACGTTATTATTGTTGTAGTCAACACCAAAACCGGTACCATAGCCATACCTCTTCATCCCAAATAGTTCAGTGGATATACTATGTTTGGTCAGCGTTTGAAGATCAAAATAAACAGGAATTTCTTCTCTGGAATAATCGGCAATTGCCTGATTCTCATTTTGCCCAAATCGTTGTATATAAAGCATTCCAAGGTTCTGAAACTCGTTAATAGTTTCTAAATACAAGGAGTGATTATAGACAGACCCCGGTTTGAAAAGCAGCTGGCTCGATAGCAGATTGAAGGTAGACTGCGTTCCAGGTTCTTTAGCCAAGTAAATGGAATTGGAAGAATCTGTGGTAAAGGGTTTTCCGGAAAGGGTATCACGCTGTGTGAAATTTACTGGAGGCTCTTCATCACTTAGCTGAACCCTAATATCTCCAAACCTATAAATATCGCCTGGAGTTACCCGATACCGGATGTCTAATGCATTAGCGGCTGAGGAGTCCGTTTTTACTAAGGCAATTACTGAATCTCTTTGAACAGAAGCATATCCATTATTCTTTAAAAAAGTAATTATTCGCTGTTGTTCGTTACTTAATTCTTGAGAATTATACTGACGATTTACGGTATAGGTCGTGTCATTGATTCTTCCTCTGGTAAGAATGCTCTCCTCGAGAAAATTAATTTTCTTTTGAGGGTTTCTGAAGTCAGGCATTCCTTTGTAGGAAATAGTGTTTATGGTATAAGCATCACCCTCATCAATGATAAAAGATACTTCAATCTTATCGGTACGGTATTCTACAATAGTGGTGTCTACCTGTACATCCAGAAAACCCAACGATTCATAATAAAGTGCAATGCGCTCCATATCGTTAGCCACGGTTTGTTTATTGAGGTAAGTGGGTTCTTCCCCAAATCGACCGTTGGAGATATTCCACATGTAGTACCAGGGAGTGAAGCGGGGGATCCCTAATAATTCCCTATTCGTTCGTGTTCTTACTAAGGTCGTGAGTGTTCGATCCTTAACATTGGCATTGCCGGAAAAGCGAATGCGTCGAACTACATCTTCCGTGTTTGAATTGTCAGAAGTCTGCTGTGCATAAATATCGGTTGGGTAAATAATTCCCACCCATGTAAAAGCACATAGTAAAAAGGTGACTTTAAGTAGGCTATAGATATTTTCAAACAAGATAATACAGAAAAGCGGCCATTCCTTATTCTGAAACAACCGGGCCTCTGCTGATGGTTTATAGATTATACGTCGTCGTAGTCAAAACCTTCATCTTCCTCATTATGGAAGAAATCCTCTTTTCGGATATAATCCGGCCAGATATCTTCAATTCCTTCGTAAGTAGGTTCTTCGCCTTGTTCAATTTCTTCAAGTTCTTCAAGGTTCACAATAACCTGAGTAGGCAGGCCATTGCGCTCTGCCCATTCAATAAGTTCCTCCCGGGTAGCCGGGAATGGGGCATCATCTAAAGCTGCGGCTAATTCAACGGTCCAAATCATAGTTAAGTAATTATTTTAAAATGAATGAGTGTAATAAACGAATGTGTTGAACAAACACAAGTGAATAAATAAAATTTTTGTTCCAAATTCGTGCCGAAAATATTGTTATCTTCGCACAAATACATCAACTAAATCCTAAGAGGATTATTTTATGTTTAATAGTTTAGGCGCCCCTGAAATTCTCATAATTGCTATCGTAATACTTGTATTATTCGGTGCAAAAAGAATTCCCGAACTGGCTCGTGGATTAGGGCAAGGTATTAAAGAATTCCGCCAGGCTTCCAAAGATATTAAGAAAGAAATTGAAGACAGTTCTCGTGACATCAACGATGCTGCCAATCACGAAGAAACCTCATCTAAAAGTAAGTAAATCAATAAATTGGATTACATGACTATTTCAGAGACTCGAGAAAAAGTCTTATCAGGAGAACTAAAACTTCGCGAAATTGTAGAACAGTATATCAAAGAAATTGAAGTCCAAAATTCGGAGATAAATGCTTTCGTAGCTACCGATTTTGAAGCGTCTTTAACCCGTGCCGAGGAGATCCAAAAAAAGATCGATAATGGCACCGCCGGGAAGCTTGCCGGTGTGGTTATGGGTATAAAAGATGTAATTTCTGAGCGAGGGAAGAAGGTAACTTGTGCGTCAAAGATACTTGAGAACTTTGAAAGTGTGTATGATGCCACGGTTATCGAACGACTTCACTCCGAAGATGCCATCCTAATTGGCCGTCTTAACATGGATGAATTTGCCATGGGCTCAACCAATGAGTACAGCAATTTTGGTCCGGTGAAGAATCCACGAAACACTAGTAAAGTGCCCGGTGGTTCTTCAGGAGGAAGTGCTGCCGCTGTGGCTTCAGGAATGGCTATGACTACACTCGGCTCTGATACCGGAGGCTCCATTCGCCAGCCGGCTTCTTACTGCGGTGTTGTGGGATTGAAACCAACATACGGACGAGTTTCTCGCTATGGTTTGGTAGCATATGCATCTTCATTTGACTGTATTGGACCACTTGCTCACTCAGCCGAAGATGCTGCAAGGGTGCTTGACGTGATTGCAGGATTTGATGAGCGTGATAACACTTCTTCACATCGCGAAAAGGATGATTATATAGCCGCAGTTCAAAATCCCGATAAGAAAATTAAGATTGGCGTTCCTGAAGAGTTTTTTGGTGAAGGACTTGATGCTGAAATTAAAGAGGGTATCGAGAATGTCTTAAACAAACTGGAAGCTGATGGAGCGGAACTGGTTCCGATTCACTTACCACATACCAAGTACGGAATTGCTACTTACTATATTCTTGCTACAGCAGAGGCATCCAGTAATTTAGCTCGGTTTGACGGTATCCGTTATGGCCACCGTGCTGATAAAGATGAAATGCTTGACGGCCTGAAGAAAGAAGAAAAAGCACTTAAAGAGGCTTTTGAAATAGCGGAAGGCGAAGAGAAAATCGAACTTCAGCAGAAATTGGCTAAGCTGGATTCCCCTTTAGTACGTCTCTATAAGAAGTCTCGTACTGAAGGATTTGGAACCGAAGTAAAACGGCGGATTATGTTAGGGACTTATGTATTGAGTGCCGGGTATTATGACGCCTACTATGGCAAAGCACAGAAAGTTCGCCGCCTCATTCAAAATGATTATAAAGAAGCCTTTAAAGAAGTGGACGTGGTAGTTACCCCAACTGCACCCACAACGGCTTTTGATATTGGAGCCAAGGTTGATGATCCGGTTCAAATGTATCTGAACGATGTTTATACAATTACGGCAAATCTTGCTGGGATTTGTGGCATTAGCGTACCTGCGGGCACCCATAGCAACGGACTTCCATATGGAATTCAATTTATGGGAGATAGCTTTCAGGAAGCTAAAATTCTGAATGCAGCCCGGTTGGTAGAACTTCAATCCGAATAAATTTTATTCTTTATGAACAGGCTTAAAGGCAAAACGGCAATTGTAACAGGAGCTACAGCAGGAATCGGTTACAAAACAGCTGAGTTGCTTGCTGAACAGGGCGTGCACTTGGCCCTGACAGGACGCAGAGAGAATCGTCTTCAAGAGATTAAGAAAGAATTTGAAGCAGCGTACTCTGTAAATGTTCAGATTGCTTCCTTTGATGTACAAGATCCTACAGCTTGCGAAGATTTTGTGGAGTCATTATCCGGATCTGTAGATATCTTGATAAATAATGCAGGACTAGCAAAAGGTACTGATCCGGTATTTGACGCCGACCTAGATGACTGGAACACCATGATTGATACCAATGTGAAAGGATTGTTGTATCTGTCTCGTTTGATTATTCCGCAAATGAAAGAGCGTAATACCGGGCATATCATTAATATTGGCTCAACAGCGGGACATGAATCTTATGCAGGGGGAGTTGTTTACTCAGCAACAAAACATGCGGTGAAGGCGGTTACCGAATCAACCAAGAAAGACCTCCATGGCACGAATGTTCGTGTAAGTATGGTTTCCCCGGGTTTGGTAGAAACTGAATTCAGTGAAGTCCGGTTTGATGGGGATAAGGAAAAGGCGGCAAGTGTTTATAAAGGTCTTGATCCCCTCGTAGCCCAGGATATCGCCGAAATTATTGTGTTCGTTGCAAACCGGCCTGCCCACGTGAATATTATGGATACAATTATTTATCCTGTTGCTCAATCCTCAGCCACTATGGTATATCGAAATGAATAAATGGTTTTTAGTTGCTCTGCTTTTTCTCTTTTTTGGATGTTCAAATTCAGATAACCCCGGACTTAAGTTTTCAGAAAAGGGAAGAGAGGTTCCGAGTTTTAATTCTGACTCAGCTTATCACTTTGTACAGCAGCAAGTAGATTTTGGGCCCCGTGTTCCTAATTCTGAAGCCCATAAAGAAGCGATGAACTTTTTTAAGGAAAAGTTGCAGAGCTATGCAGGAAATAATGCTGTTTTTGTTCAGGAATTTAATGCAGAAGGTTATGATGAAGATCTGGAGCTTGGAAATGTAATTGCAGCATTTAATCTGACTTCTCCTGACCGGATCATGCTAAGTGCACATTGGGATAGCCGTCCTCGGGCTGATATGGATTCAACCCGAAAAGATGAAGGTATTCTTGGCGCTGATGATGGAGGTAGCGGAGTAGCTGTTTTATTAGAATTGGCAAGAATGTTTCGTGACAACCCACCACCAATTGGTGTTGACATTGTTTTGTTTGATGGGGAGGACTATGGCGAGTCGGGAAGCTTAGAGAAATACTTTTTAGGATCTCGGTATTGGTCTAACAATCCTCCGGTACCCGGCTACAGTCCGCGTTTTGGGATTTTGCTTGATATGGTTGGCGCAGAAGGGGCTAAATTTCCCAAAGAACAATACTCTGTTCGATATGCCCCGAACCTAGTGGATGAAGTTTGGAATATTGCAGAAGAGAAAGGTTATGATAATTACTTTTTAAATGAACAGGGAGCCGCAGTTTCAGACGACCATGTTATTGTGAATGAACAAGCCAAAATTCCCATTATTAATATCATAAACCATAGTCGCACTGAGCGTGGAGGCACGGCATTTGCACCCCACTGGCATACTCACGGCGATAATATGGATATAATCAGCCGGGAAACTATGCAAGCTGTTGGCGATGTTGTGGCTGAACTCATTTATAATCGATTATAATGGAATATGTTGAGCTTCGAATATCCCTTAAGGATGATTTTCATGAACTGCTGATTGCCGAGCTGTTTGATCTTGATTTTGAAGGTTTTGAGCAGGAAGATGATCTGTTGGTAGCCACTATCCCTACCCAACGATTTGATGATACCAAGAGGGAAGACATTGAGAAAATGTTGATGAAGTTTGGCGGTGAATCCTCCGTCTTAAGTGAGAAGATCATTCCCGATCAGAATTGGAATGAGACGTGGGAGAAAACTATACAGCCTCAAATAATCGGTGAATTTTACATTCACCCAACTTGGTCAGCTTCCATCCCGGATACAGCAGACAAAATCGAATTGATGATTGATCCCAAAATGGCTTTTGGAACCGGTTATCATGCCACAACAAGGGTTATGCTAGAATGGCTTCCTGAAGTTATTGAGGAAGGAGATAAGGTACTGGATGCCGGAACGGGGACAGGTATTCTTGCTATTGCAGCTTTGAAATTGGGAGCTAAATCAGCTTTTGGTTTTGATATTGATGAGTGGAGCGAAACCAATGCTCATGAAAATATTCTGTTGAATGAAGTTGAGAATTTTGATGTGAAACTTGGCTCAACAGAAGTCATTCCGGAAGGAGAGAAGTACGATGTGATTTTAGCTAACATCAATCGAAATGCATTGATTGATTTAGTTCCGGTTCTCCTGACATTTCTTAACGAAGGCGGAAAGCTACTACTATCAGGACTCCTTGAGGAAGATGAGCCTGTTATATTAAAACAGGATTCCCTGCAGAAGTTAAATCATAAAGGCACCCATCAACACAAAGAATGGATTGCAATACTATTTGAATCATGAAAGCAGCCATCGATATAGGTACAAATACGGTTTTACTCCTGGTTGCTGAATACGAGAACGGGGTGATCAAGAATGTTCATGAAGAACACCGAATTCCCCGGCTAGGCAAAGGTGTTGATGCGGATAAGAATATTAATCAAGCTGCAACTGACCGTGTCATTGATGCACTTTCGGCCTATAAAAAAATATTAGATGCCGACTTCCCAAAGGTTGAAGAAGTTATAGTAACAGCTACAAGTGCTGTGCGTGATGCAAACAACAGAGACGACTTCATTGCCGAGATAAAGGAAGCCACAGGTTTTGAAGTACGACTCCTTTCGGGAAAAGAAGAAGCCGAATGTACCGCAGCCGGAGCCTTATCTGTTTTGCCGGATATTGAGAATCAAGAAACGCTGATTTTGGATATTGGCGGAGGGAGTACTGAAGTAGCCCAGTTTAAGGATGGAAAAGTTATAGACGGTCATTCTTTTGATATGGGCTCTGTTCGTTTTACAGAACGTTTTATGTCCGATAATCCTCCATCTGCTTTAGAAATCTCGGAATGCCGTGAACAAG